>CAZVZI010000092.1:0-6856 GCA_964631455.1 uncultured Thermodesulfobacteriota bacterium
ACAACAGGAATGAAAAAAACTATACATACGGATAGGCAGATATATTCCATGAGAGAAATTACAAAGATATACAAGGCGCTTTCCGATGAAACAAGGCTCAGGATACTCAATCTGCTGCACAATCAGGCTCTCTGCGTATGTAATATCATGGATGTTCTGGAGATGGGGCAATCAAAAATATCCAGACACCTTACCTATCTTAAAAATGCGGGGCTTGTGGAAGACAGTAAAAAGGAGAAATGGGTTTACTATTCCCTCTCAAAAAACCATTCTTACCTTCCTCTCCTGAAGTGTTTGAAAGAGTTAAGGAAGGATATTAAAGAATTGCACTCTGATGCTAAGAATCTTGCCAAAAGTAAAGTAAAAAGCATATGTTGACCTTGACGCCACAAAAAAACAAGCTATAGTTAGCTCATTGTATTAAAAATTTTTGACAGGAAGAGTATGTTAAAAGAGATTGCAGAAAACGGAGATTTATCAATAATAGCCGGAGGCAGAAGCGGCGTCTATCATCTTCTTTCATTGTTCTATCTCAGAGAGGTCGACCCTGAATTTTTAGCAATCCTTAAGTCCAAAGAGATTATTGACTCTTTCAATGAGATGGGTGTTGATTTTGGCAAGTTTTTGTTTGATGCGTCAGAGGAAAAACTATTGGATGCGCTTGCCCAGGAGTATGCAGCCCTATTTATTGTTCCAGGGGGCATTCCACCCTATGAATCGGTAAGGCTCAAAGGACTTGTCTGCCAGGAGCCTGAATGGAAGGTCAGGGAAGTTTACAAAAGATGCGGGCTTGTTGTCAAAGAAGACTTAAAAATATTTTCAGACCATCTGGGAATGGAACTGGAGTTCATGGGTTATCTGGCGAAGAAAGAGGCAGGGGCATGGATAGATAAAGATGAAAAGAGCGCTTTGGAATTGGTTAATATGCAAAAAGAATTTTTTGCCGACCATCTGGATAAATGGGTGTTTGGATTTTTGGAAGACATGGATAGATGCGCGTTCCATCCCTTTTATAAGGAAGCGGCAAAGTTAACGAGGGCGTTTTTGGAGACAGAAAAAGAGGAAATGATGTTACAAGATGCAAGTTTTGTAAGACACCCGGCTTAAAACCGGAAGTTGGGGTCTAATGTCTCAAGTGTGACTATATTATGATTGCCTTCCTTTCCAATAGGTGTCAGCCGTATCTTTACAAAAAGGCTCATTGCCGTCTTTGCATAGACGTCTGCCCAATAGAAGACTGCATAAGTTTTAAAGGAAATAAAATATCAGTAAATAGAGAGAGTTGCATAGGCTGCGGCATATGCGCCACGGCATGTCCAACCAGCGCATTGGTTATGGAGAGCCTGTCGGACAGAGAACTTTTAAACAGATTGCAGGCGCACAGGGGAGAAGATGACCTCGCCATCAGTTGCTACCTCGGTCAAAAGTATTCCAATCCAGAATCAGAAATCCGGTCCCCCCAATCTCAAACCTCAAATCTCATATCTCAAAGCATGATTAGTCTTCCCTGTCTCTCTATACTTAAAGAATCCCATCTTATATCGCTCGTCCTAACAGGCGGAAACTTTGTTAAAGGGTCATTCAATGAAGGAAGCGGCGCTCACGCATCAGAAGTTGCTCAGGGGGCAAAAAATATCTATCTTGATATAAGCCGCTGCAGCGCATGTTCCTTTCAGCACGGCAAAAAAATCATTGATAAAACCATATCTTATGCCCGCAATTTTCTCGCTGCCATCGGTTGTCACGATTGCATCAAAACAATAGAAATTCCTCTCAAAGATGTCAGGGCCGACGGTAAGGCTAAAAAACCGCGTCTGTTTTTTAGAAAAAATAAAATGAAAAAGGTCAATACTATTCTTCCTGGCCCCGAATACTCCAGAAGGGAACTCCTCCATTTTTTAGGCGAAAAGGCGGTGGAGCGGGTCGCCGGGATTAGTAGAAATATTGCGCAAAGAGGCATTGGAGAGGAACAGGATATTCCGGAACGAAGGACACTGCTTTTTGAGGCATTAAAGAAAACAGCCGCCGCGTTTAAACCGGGTCAGATGGAAGACGGAATGTTTCCAATCCATCAGCTAAGAATAGGGGAAAATTGCACCTTGTGCAATATATGCAATCTTGCCTGTCCCACAGGGGCAATTATGAAGGTTAAAGATTCGGATCGCGCTGACCGCAGCGGAGAAGTCAGGATAGACTTTACCATGGCGCTCTGCATGGATTGTTACGAGTGCGCAGAACTTTGTCCGGAAGGCGCATTATATAATAATGAAAAAATCATGGATATTACCCGTCTTGTGAGCAGAGAGGCAATAACCTTGTTTAAGAAGACAAGCAAGGCATGCCCGACATGCAGCAACGTATTCTACCCGGAAGACGGCGTAGAGCAATGCAGCGTTTGCGCAAAGAAAAACAAGTTTGACCGGATGTTTGAAACCCTGTATTCCTCCGGCCAGTTTCACTGAATCGGGGAATGCGGGGAATTTATTACACTTAAAGGAGAGGTGAAATGAGACAGTTATTAGTATTCTTTACGGTTGCTGCGTTCTTAACAGCATCAGCCGCGCTTGCTGCAAAGCCTTCATATGAAGGGTGGAAAAAATGCGGAGGGTGCCACAAGAGCCAGAAGGATTCATGGTTAGAGACAAAACACGCAAAGGCAATGGATTCTTTGAAACCCAAGGCGCATGCGGAACACAAGAAAAAGGCAAAATTAGACCCTGAAAAAGATTATACCAAAGACAAAGATTGCATCGGATGCCATACAACGGGCTATGGAGAACCGGGCGGCTATAAGGCTGATATGTCCGAGACGAAGGCAAAATATCTTACAGGCATTGGATGTGAGGATTGCCACGGGGCAGGCAGTCTATATAGAAAAGAGCACAGCGATGCTGGCAAGGCTTTTAAGGCGACTCAAAAGCCAAGCCCAAGGCAAAAACTGATTGATAATGGGCAGAATTTTGATTATGAAAAGACATGTGCCAAGTGTCATTTGAACTTTGAAGGTCAACCGGGTGCACAAGAGCCATACACCCCGTTTACCCCAAAGGTAGATGCAAAATATAAATTTGATTTTTCAAAGGCAATAAAAAATAAAAAGGCAATGCACGAGCATTTTAAATTAAGGGGTGTGTTTGAAGGCGAACCTCTTCCAAAAATCAGAGCAGAGTTCCAGAAGGGCGCAAAAGATCCGGCAGCAGGAGAAGAAGAAGAAAAGTAAGAGAGATAATTAATAAAAAAATGCAACTGCATTTTTTTGAATTTATAAATTATAAAAGGGCTGAATGCATATGAAAGGTAAAAAAGGATTTTTTGTTATCTTTGCAGGCGCAGGTGTTATTGCCCTTGTTGCATTTGTTTATCTTGGATATGCTGCAAGGATTACCAGCCCTTATTTATGTGAATTCTGTCATAATACATATTATGATTACCGTGAATATTCATTTAACGCAAAGGCTGTAGCAGCGCCGATGCCTCGCGGGGTATTATACGGCTGCGCAGAATGTCACCGCAGTTCATTCAGGGAATTCAAAAATTCAGACCATTCAAAAACTGAAAAAGCAGAAAGGCCAGGCTGTCCGAACTGCCACGAGCCGCATAATGTTATAAATGCCGCCCGGTATATGTTTGCAACATCTCCTTTGCCTTTTATAGGGGCAAAAGGCATATCAGAAGATGTCATGATAGGCAGCCGTAAGTGGGAAGCAAATGTAAAACCAGATTGGGATAAAAGGGTAAGGGACCATTTCTTAAAAACAGACGGTAAGGCATGCAGAGATTGCCATAAAGAAATAGATTGGGACTTAGAAGCGCATCAGATATCAAAAAAGGAAAAGATGACATGCATAGAATGTCATTTCAATCTTGTTCATGCAGGGTCTCCATGGCCCGAAAAAGAGGAAAAGAAAGAAAAATTAGGAATATAAAGGAAGACAATTACGAATTACAAATTATAATTGATAAAGTCGTAAAAAGTCTGAAAACACACATATTTGTCATTCCCGTGAAAATGGGAATCCAGTCTTTTCAAGTGGTTGCACCACCTCTGGATACCCGCTTTCGCGGGTATGACGACTTTTTACGAGACCGTCATAATTCATAATTGTATTTAAAGGAGGCTTGCTTAACATGGGCAGGTCTAAAAAGGAAAATAAAAAAGACTTTTCATTATCACGTCGCAGATTTTTGCAGGTAAGCGGGGGAGTTGCGGCTGCAGGTGTTTTAGGTGCGGCGACTAAGAAAGGAATTGCTTCTACACCGTCTGCCTCTGAGAAGAAACTGCCCCCTGTAAATTTGCCGATACCTGAGACTATTATAAGGAAAAATGTCTGTCATCAATGTCCCGGCAGGTGCGGAATAGATGTTTATGTGACTGACGGCAAGGTTCACAGAATCTTTGGCAATCCCGAACATCCCATTGCAAACGGCAAACTCTGTCCAAAAGGTTACTTTGGCACACAAATACTTTATGACCCTGACAGGTTCAAGTCGCCGATGAAGAGGACAAACCCTAATAAGGGCAGAAACGAAGACCCAAAATTTGCGCCTATTTCATGGGATGAGGCTTTGGATACAATAGCCAAACGTCTGAAGACATTAAGGGATAAAGGAGAGACTCATCGCTTTGCCCTAATGTTTGGCAGAGGTTGGGGCGCATCAGATGTCGGGACAATTGAGACATTCGGAAAACTCTACGGCTCTCCGAATGTGCCGATTGGACATGCCTCTATGTGTTCAGAGGGTTCAAAGAGGGCAAAGAAGGCGACGGAAGGGAATGATTCATACAGCGCATATGACTATGATAACGCCAATTATATTTTGAGTTTTGGCGCAGGGCTTCTGGAGGCGTTCAGGCCCCTGAATTATGTGATTCAGAAATGGGGAAAACTCAGAGATAAGGCTCCAAGGGCAAGGATTACGCAGGTTGATGTTCGGAAGTCAACCACTGCGATTGCAGCAGATAGGTCGCTTATAATAAAACCGGGCACAGACGGCGCATTGGCGCTTGCAATTGCCCATGTGATTCTTACAGAGGGGTTCTGGAATAGAAAGTTTGTCGGTGATTTCAAGGACAAAACGAACAAGTTTAAAACAGGAGAAACACTTGATGCAAAACAATTTGATGAGAAATGGGTCTCTGGTCTTATACAGTGGTGGAATGCTGAATTAAAAGACAGGACGCCAAAGTGGGCGTCGGAAATTTGCAGGGTGTCCGCAGATGATATAACTGTTGTGGCAAGGGAATTCGCAACAGGCGGACCTTCTATCGCCCTTATGGAAAGGGGCGCGACAACATATCCGAACGGCGTTTACAATGGCATGGCAATCCATTCCCTGAATGCCCTGGTTGGAAATATGTTTGCCAAAGGCGGAATTATGTATCAGATGAAACCGCCGTATGGCGCGCTTCCTGCAAATGCAGACGACTATATAGATGGACAAGTCAAATCTCAGGCAGGCAAGCCAAGGGTTGATATGGCAGGCACATCCGAGTGGCCCCTTGCAGGGACAATGCTGCAGGAGGTTGCAAAGAACCATCTTGCAGGCAATCCGTATAAACTCGATACAGCAATGTTTTATCTCACCAACCCAATCTTTTCTGCGCCTGACTGCAAAAAGTGGGAAGAGGCGTTAAAAGATATCTTTGTCATAGACACATCACCATATCCGGGCGAGACCGCAATGTATGCTGATATAGTTGTTCCAGACCATACATATTTGGAAAGATATCAGGATACACCTATATATCCGACATACGGTTATCCAACCACAAATTTAAGGACGCCTGCAATCGAGCCTTTGTATGACACCAAATATATCGGCGATACGATTATAGAAATCGGCAAACGTATGGGCGGCAAGACGGGCGAATATTTCAATACAATCAAGGATTCTGTGAATGTCCTTAAACACCTTGCAAAAGGTTTTGAAAAAGAGGTTGGAGATAACGGGGTTAAGGATTTTAAAGGATGGGAAGAAAAGGGTTTTTGGGCAAAGAAGCCTTACCATTGGAAACAGATAGACGGCGAGTTCTATGAATGGGACGGTAAGGATTATAACAAAAAGATGACCCCTGCTGAGGTAAAGGAAAAACTTCTCAAAACCCCTTCTGGTAGATTTGAATTCAAATCCAATCTGCTTATCCAGCATGCCGATTACATCAGCAAGAAGCAGGGTATTGCTGCTGACAGGGTTGGTTTTCCGCAGTGGGTTGCGCCTAAATATACAGGCGCAGGAGACCTTCACCTCATAGTCCCGAAATATGCGTTTCATGCAGAGGGAAGGGGCGCTAATGTTCCTTTAAGCATTGAGCAGTTTCAGCCTTATGTTGGAGGCAGAAAAGGCACATACCTTGAAATGCACCCAAAGACAGCCATAGTAAGGAAGATAAATGAGGAAGACAGGGTGAAAATTACAACCCCGCTAGGCTCTATAGAGGCAAAGGTCAGATACTATGAAGGCTGTCAGGAGGATGTTATAGTCCTTCCATTTGAGTTTGGACACTGGGCAATGGGCAGATGGGCAAAAGGGAGAGGCTCTGCAAACTCCAACGAGATTATAGAAAATGTATCCGACCCGATATCAGGACTAGCAAGTTATAATGCAAGTTTGTGCAAGGTTGAAAAAATTTAGGAGGATTAAAAAATGTCAAGATGGGGAATGGCAATAGATTTATCAAAGTGCGTTGGCTGTCAGGCGTGTAGCGTTGCATGCAGCATGGAAAACACAAGGCTTCCCGGTGAAAACTGGCATAAGGTTATATTTATGAACGAAGGCGAGACAGGAACAAAGAAATTTACATGGTATCCGCGTCCCTGCCAGCATTGTACAGAGGCCCCTTGCACAAAGGTATGTC
>CAZVZI010000093.1:0-4572 GCA_964631455.1 uncultured Thermodesulfobacteriota bacterium
AATTCCCTTATAATCTTTTGATCATCAGGCGCAGGATGCACAAATTGAATCCCAGCTCCGCCGAAAAGGCTTTTCTCGCCGCTCATCTGGGTGCACCATTTAACAATCCCTTTTACATTTAAAAGCCGGCTGGAGCCGGGAAGCGCAAATCTCATATGCAGGTTTGTGCCTGGAAAAAGGGTTTTCTTGGTATGCAGAAATAAACCTGTTTCGCTTATATTCAGGAGATAGCCTGTGGATGAGACTTCGCCTATGCTAAAATCTACAGGAAGAGATATGGGAATCCTTGGGTCGCCACGCCGAGCGGCTTTATCAGGGAAGAGTATCTTGTTGACTCTGAAAACAATTTCTTCAGGAGTAAATGCCTTGGTCATAAGACCTTCTGCCCCAAGTTCTTTCAATCGGTCAATCACCTGACTGGTCTCATAAACACCTGTTATAGCCAGGACATGAAACTTGCCCCTTAAACTGTTGCTGTTTATCCATTCCAGCACCCCGAAACCGTCCATATTCGGCATTTGAAGGTCAAGGAGTATCATGTCTATGCCGTTCGGGTTTATCTGAATTTCCTTTATAAGCTCTGCCCCGTCCTTAACAATCCTGACCTTATGGCCGGCTTCGCTCAGAACATCGCTCAACTTTACCCTGAAGAACTCACTGTCGTCTGCAACGATTATAGTTTTTGAGTCTCTTGTAATCATGGATTGCAAATATATAGCTGAAAAAACAGAAAAGGTCAACTAAAACCGACCAAATCAAATCTTTTCTTTGGCAAAGCAAACCTTGTTTTTTCCCTGTTCCTTGGCCTCATACATGGCCTTGTCTGCCTGGCTTATAAGGACAGTCCCCATTTTTGTTATCTTTTTATTTGGCGCAATAATATTGCCTTTTAAGGACGCAACGCCTGCGCTGCATGTTATAACCCCGCTGATATTCAAGGCCTTTTCCTTTGGGCCGGCCGCCTCTTTTATAAATATATTATGCTCTATCTTCTTCCTGAGGGTTTCAGCATATTCTCCCGCATCTTTCAAATCCGCGCCTGGAAGGATAATAACAAATTCGTCCCCTCCGTATCTTGAGACAACAGCCTTTGTTTTGTTGAATATCTCCTCCAGCAGTGCGCCAACCTCTTTTAATATTCTGCTTCCTGCCAGATGTCCGTGCGTATCGTTAACATCCTTGAAATGATCCAGATCAAAAAATATAAGGCTTAAATCCCTGTCCTTATCAGCAGCCCTGTCTATCTCCTTGTCCAAAGATTCAAAAAAGAATCTGTCATTGTAAAGACCTGTAAGATTATCAAGCCGCGAGAGTCTTTCAAATACCTTGGCGTCAAGGGTATTCTGGATAAGGGTTGAGGTATAGCCGGCAAATATTTTTAACAACGTGAGATCTTTTTGCTCATAATTTATCTTTTCTTTGCTGTTTATCAGCTCAACTACCCCTATCCTCGCGCCTTCTATTTCTATTGGAACACATATTATTGACCTGCTTTGAAACTTTGTCTTCTTGTCTATGCCTGAGTAAAAACGTCTGTCGGTCTTTACATCCTTGCTTATATACGGTTTTCCTGAGTTATAAACAGCGCCGACAATACCCACATTGCTCGGTATGGAAGTCCCGACAATGGCTGAAGAAGCCCTTCCGAAACAGGCAATAAAATAGAGCCTCCCTTTATCAGAGTTCTGAAACTTTAAAACCGGGTCGTCAAGAAATATTGAGCCGGACTCTGACGGAACAAATTCATTTGCCCGGCGCAGTATTGCCTTTAACAAATCACCGATGTCTATTTCATGCCTTTCCCACTTGTTCTTCTTTTTTCTGTGGAGTATCTTGTCCAGAACGGTTTTTTTTGCAATGTTTATAATTATAGGAGGCCACCCCCTTTAAAAAATTGACACTATTTCACAACCTCGCCTTTCCACTTCTTCATGCCGCCCTTAAGGTTGTACACATTTTTATAGCCGTTCTTGACAAGCAGCTCACCCAGCTCATCACCCATAGGCCCTCCGTGGCATACAAACACAATGCGGTCATTGGGTGAAAGCTCTTTGAACACTCTGGGCATTGCAGTGTCATAGGAAATATTTATAGCGCCCTTTATGTGTCCGGCTGCAAACTCATCAGGATACCTGACGTCCACAATTACAATTGGTTTGCCGTCCGACATCATGGCCTCCAGTTCCTTGCCGTCAATAACCTTGTAGTCTGCCGCAAAAGATAATGGAACAATCGATGCCATGCAGACGCAGAGAAACAACCATGCAAATATAGTGCTTTTTATAAAAACACCTCCTTTGTTAATTTTGTTAACGCTACTATCCTATTTCCAAAGCCGTATCCAGCTTAATCGGATTTGTAAGGCAATAAACAGCGGGACACCTCTTCTTTGCCAGCTCTTCCAATTCTTTTAATCTGTCTTTAGGCGCATCGCTCTCTACATGGAGGATAAACTTTACCTTCTCTGCTATCGGGTTATCTGAAAGGCCAAAGACCTTTGAGAAATCAATATAACTTTCAGCCGTCACCTTCAACTTTTTCAGGCTTATACCCTCCATTGCCGCAAGGGTTGCAAAAGTTGCGGCATAACAGGATGCAGAACCGTAAAGGCAGTATATCATGGGTCCAGGCTGCCGCCCTCCGCCGCCAAGGAATGTGGGCTGGTCTGTCATAAGCTTCACATTCCCATTTTCAAATTCTATTGTAGCGCTGAATTGCGGCCCGTCTCCTATATTCCATTCTCCCTCTATCCTGTTTGTCTTTTTTGCCTTTGACAGGTCTTTTTTTAAGGCCTCTACTGTTCCCTTGAGCTTTGACACATCGATGTTATTGATTTTCATAAAAACCTCCTCGTTTATACTTAAGGATAACTGAAAAACAAAGCAAGTCAATAAAAAAAGATAAGCTGCTGTAGTTATTGACAATTCCTGTTTTAGGGTATATTATTTTGCCTGATTGAGAAAGGGCAGGCACAAGGCCTGCCCCTACATTGGGATTTATGACAGGAGGTGCAAATCTGTGCTGATAAGATGCTGGGGTTCAAGGGGCTCCATTCCTGTTTCAGGCAAGGAATACCTGAAATACGGCGGCGATACCACATGCATGGAGATTAGGACAAAGAACGACGACATTATCATAATAGACGCAGGCTCCGGCATAAGAAGGCTTGGGAACAGTCTTGTCCAACAAGGCAGGAAAGACTTTAATATAATTTTTACCCACGCCCATTGGGACCACATCCTTGGTTTTCCATTCTTTAAGCCGCTGTATATCAAAGGCACGCAAATAAATATGCTGGGTTCGCCTGTAGCGCAGGAATCTATAAAACAGATTATATCAAAAACCATGCAGGCGCCTAATTTTCCGGTAAGGTTTGAAGACATGAAGGCAGAGATATCGTATATAGGGGCATGCCCTGATTGGTTCAAGATAAAGGGGCTTTCCATAGCGGCTGTTCATTTGAGCCATCCCAATCAGGGGTTAGGTTACAAATTTACTGAGGATAACAAGAGCTTTGTATTCATCACTGACAATGAGCTTACCCATACACACCCAGGCGGGCTTAAATTTGAGGATTATATAGAATTCGCCAAAGGGGCTGACCTTTTGATACATGATTCGGAATATCTGCCTGAGGAATATGCCAAGTTTACAAAGACATGGGGGCATTCTGTTTATCTTGACAGCCTGACGCTTGCCCTTGAGGCAGGCGTAAAAAGGTTCGGATTGTTTCACCACAATCAGGAGAGGACGGATGAGCAGGTAGACATGATGGTTCTTGACTGCAAAAGGATACTAAAAGAAAAAGGCTCAGACATGGAATGTTTTGCAGTTGCCAAAGATATGGAGATAACGGTGTAAGAAAGATATGGGATCTCATCTAAAACAGTTATTCCCTGCCGAGGAAATCCATCTCGCCGTAAACCGGCTTGCCGCTGAAATAAGAAGGGATTATGCAGGCAAGACTCCGATTCTTATAGGCATATTGAAAGGCTCTTTTATTTTTCTGGCTGATTTGATAAAGGCGTTAAAGGCGCCAGTTGAAATAGATTTTATAAGGGCTGCAAACTATGGAAGCGGAACTGCAAGCTCAGGCAACATAAGGATTACAAAGGATATAGATGCCGGCATTGAGAATAGGGATATAATCGTTGTAGAGGACATCGTGGATACCGGCCTTACATTAAATGTCATTCTGAAACACCTGACGGCAAGAAACCCCGCATCCTTAAAGCTCTGCGCCCTTGTGGACAAGCCCCATCGCAGACAGTTGCCCATAAAAATAGATTATCTCGGTTTTCATGCAAAGGAAAACTTTCTCGTAGGATACGGCCTTGACTATAATGAAAAATACCGCTATCTGCCGGGATTATATGTAATGGAATAAAAACAGGAGGTTTAACAGTGGCTCTTCCTCCTCTTATCCAGTCGTTATTAAAACCATCTGCTTATCCTGACTCGCCCGACACTGTTGAGTTAAGGCAAACTCATATCTCCTATCTTTTCTTTACCCCCAAATATGTCTTTAAAATAAAAAAGCCCGTTGACTTCGGCTTTTTGAATTTCACAACC
>CAZVZI010000093.1:4582-6394 GCA_964631455.1 uncultured Thermodesulfobacteriota bacterium
CAAGAGAAGATTCTTCTGCCATCAGGAGATTGCCCTGAACAAGAGGCTTTGCCCGGAAATCTATATAGACGTGGTAGAGGTAAACAATGAAAATGGCGAATTTATCTTTGAGGGGAAGGGAGGTGTAGTTGAATATGCAGTAAAAATGAAAAGGCTTCCATTAGACAAGATGATGGACTATATGCTCAAAACAGGCAAGGCGACCGAATCCATGGTTAAAGACATAGCGGATATTATAGTAAATTTTCATGACAAAGCAGAGACAAACCTTTATATATCTCAATTTGGCCTGCCCTCTGTCATAGGAAAAAACACAGAGGAAAATTTTACTCAAACACAAAATCATATAGGCAGGACAATTACACAAACACAGTTTGATATAATTAAAAATTATGCGGGTAATTTTCTAAAGGCAAGGCATGGCCTTTTTGCAAAAAGGGTTGAGAAGGGTTTTATAAAAAACTGCCACGGGGATATTCATTCAGAGCATATCTGCGTAACAAACGGCACATATATATTTGACTGCATAGAATTTAATGAAAGGTTCAGATATTCGGATACAATTGCAGACATTGCCTTTCTTGCAATGGACCTGGATTTTTATAACCGCCATGATTTGTCCAATACCTTTTGTGAAGAATATATAAAGGCGTCTCAAGACAAGGATGCCGGTGAACTGCTTGATTTTTATAAATGCTACAGGGCGTATGTCCGGGGCAAGGTGGAGGGTTTTAAAATAGACCAGAAAGAGGTGCCGCCCGAAGAAAAAGAAAAGGCAAAACTAAAGGCAAAGAGGTATTTTCACCTTGCCGGTCTTTATGCAACAGGAGGCTTCAGGCCTTGCTTGATGCTTGTATGCGGACTTACCGGAACGGGAAAAACCACAATTGCCAATGCCATCGCAGAAGAAACCGGCATACAGGTTATATCATCCGATATTGCAAGAAAGAAACTGGCGCACATCCCGGAAGCAGAACATAGATTTGAAGAATTCGGAAAAGGGATATATACAAATGAATTTACAGAAAAGACCTATTCGGAAATGATTAAACAGGCGGAATCCTTTTTGAAAAAAGGCTGCTCTCTGATTCTGGACGCTACATTTCAGAAATCAAAACACAGGCAGGCGGCCTCGGAGTTGGCAAAAAAGCTTGGCGCAGAATTCCATATTATTGAATGCACTGCCGACGAAGATATAATAAGACAGCGATTGGAGAAACGGGCAAAACAAGAAGGAGTTGCCTCAGACGGCAGATGGGAGATATATACGAGGCAGAAAAGACAATATCAAGGCATTGCCGACTTAAAATATTTTAGAATAGACACATCGCTCGACATTGACAAGATTAAAGATGCGGCGCTTGATAAAATTTTTGGATGGTAACAGGCATATAAATCAAAAAAGCATAATGAAAACGCTATAACCTGCATATAGCGCTAAAAGTATAGCGCCCTTGCTGCGGCTCATCACACCGCCTGTCTTCATAAAGATAAAAAGCAAAATGCTTACAAACATCATCACGGGCATATGCAGCTTCAATGCCTCGGGGTTTACCATCAGAGGCCGGATTGCACCTGTTATCCCGAGTATAAACAGAATATTAAATATATTGCTGCCGACGATGTTCCCTATGCTTATATCCGTCTCTTTTTTAAACGCAGCGACCGTTGATGTGGCGAGTTCAGGCAGAGATGTTCCGACAGCAACTATGGTCATGCCTATAATCAGTTCGCTTATACCCATTGCCCTTGCAATAGAAACGGCAGCCCTGACTATCATTTCTGCGCCGACAAGCAGAATCAAAAGCCCTG
>CAZVZI010000093.1:6404-6852 GCA_964631455.1 uncultured Thermodesulfobacteriota bacterium
TGCCTCTCTTTTGAAAAAACTCCCTATATTCCTTTTTGACCTCGGCGGCTTCTTTTTTCGAAACTCTAATTGTGTAAATAATGTACGATGTGAAGATTACGGCAAACAAAATGCTGTCTCTGCGCGAAATTGTCCCATCTATTGAAACGGCAAAAAGAATAACCGCCGCAAATATCATGAGCGGGGTTTCAAATTTGACGAGTTTCATGTGAACAGAAAGCGGGGATATGAGGGCGCACAGGCCGAGGATGAGTCCGATATTTACAATGTTGCTGCCGATGATGTTTCCCAAAGCAATGTCCGACAGTCCTCTCAATGCGCCGATAAAGCTTACGACAAATTCAGGCATTGATGTGCCGAAGGCAACAACAGTTAAACCTACTACAACGGGTTGGACATGGAGTGAAATTGCGAGACGCGATGCGCCTTTGACAAGCCAGTCCGCGCC
>CAZVZI010000094.1:0-415 GCA_964631455.1 uncultured Thermodesulfobacteriota bacterium
CCGTATTGATTTCATCATCAGTCAATGTCCTTTCCTTTGAACGATACATAAAACGCAGGGCAATGCTTACTTTACCCTCAGGAATATTCCCGCCATAGTATACATCAAAGACATTAACTTCCTCAAGAAGTTTAATGTCTAATCCTTTAACAGCATTATATAATTCCTGAAATTGAATATCCTTGTTCAATATCATTGCCGCATCCCTGACTATTGTAGGGTATCTGGGAACCGGGGTATATTTTTTTTGAGTGCCAAGAGTCATCTTTATGGCGCTCATATCCAGTTCAAATACATACGCAGGCTGTTTTATATCCAGCCTTTGCATAATGTCCGGGTGAACCTCCCCGGCTATCCCAACCGGCTTGCCGTTAATCTCAACAATGCCGGCCTTGCCTGGGTGCAAATAAGGAAT
>CAZVZI010000094.1:425-6838 GCA_964631455.1 uncultured Thermodesulfobacteriota bacterium
TATCTTTGCCTGTCCCATTGTGTCTCTGAACGGGATATGCCCAACCCTGTTAAAACCTGCTCAACTGCGCCTTTAATATCATAAAAATCCACAGCGCCTTTATCAACATCCCATGTCTCGCCATACCGAAGACCGCTTATCAGGCCGCTTATCATTTCCCTCTCTTCTGTCCCTTCACTGCACGGTATAAATATCCTGCCTATCTCAAATATCTTAATGTCGCGGTTATTATGATGCAAGTTATATCGCAGGGTTTCCAGAAGGCATGGGATGAGACTTTGCCTCAGTATTGACTGTTCTTCTGTTAACGGATTCAACAAGCTCAGACTGCTCTTTGTATCAGCTGCCGTAATCTTAAATAACCGGGTGGACACAAAACTATAGTTGATAGTCTCCAGGAAACCATTGTTAGCTAAAACATCTCTTGCCCTTTGCCTTATCAAATCCACATCTGTTGCTTTAACAGTGGACAATCCGGCGATTGGCAAGGTGGTTTGTATGTTTTCATAGCCATGTATTCTTGCAATTTCCTCAATAATATCCACCTCGCTCGAAATGTCTACCCTGAATGAAGGCGGAGTAACATTCCATGCCTGCCGCTGCCTACCGCCTGTTGCCTTAAAGGCAATGCCCAATCTATTTAAACAATCCTCAACCTCTTTTTTACTTATATTGATGCCGAGGATTTTACATATTCTGGAAAGCCTGACCATTGCAGACATGGGTTTGCGCGGCTTTGGGTATTTGTCGATGATTCCTTTCGCCATATTGCCGCCTGCCAGGTCTTGAATCATTTGAGCGGCTTTATCCAAAGCCCTTGTTATGCCATTTATATCTGCGCCCCTCTCAAATCTGTAAGATGATTCCGTAGAAAGCCCTAATGCCTTTGATGTCTTTCTTACACACGAGGGTTCAAAATGTGCGCTTTCAAGAAGGATATTTATTGTTGTGCCGTTTATTTCAGATTCTTTGCCGCCCATTATGCCTGCCAGCGCAAGGGGTTTACTGACATCGGCAATAACGAGCATATCGTTGGCAAGCGTCCTCTCAATGCCGTCAAGGGTCTGTATCTTTTCGCCTGCATTCGCCCTTCTCACAATAATCCGCTTGCCTGATACAAGGTCATAATCAAATGCATGAAGAGGCTGGCCGCATTCAATCATCACATAATTTGTTATATCCACCACATTATTTATCGGCCTGAAACCGGCGGTTTCCAATCTCCGTTTCAGCCAGTCGGGCGAATGGCCTACCTTTATGCCTTCAACAACCCTTGCGCTGTATCTCCTGCAAAGAGACGGTTCATCTATGGAAACAGTCGGGAGTTGGGAGTTTTTGGTTTTGAGTTTTGAGCTTTTACTCCTGACTCCTGACTCCTGGCCCTTGATTTTATAGCCTGTTATTGCGCTTACTTCTCTGGCAATTCCCAGAATACTTAAACAATCCGGTCTGTTAGGAGTAACATTTATAGTGAGTATGCAATCATTCAACCCCATAGCCTCTGTAAAATCCTTGCCCATAGGAAGGTCTTGCGGCAATATTATGATGCCCTCTGATGTATCCTTGAGGCCAAGCTCGGATTCCGAGCACATCATGCCTTCGGATTCTACGCCGCGTATCTTTGTCTTTTCTATTTTTATGCCTTTTGGAAGACTTGCTCCAGGGAGCGCCAGAGCCACCTTATCGCCGGCCTTCATGTTCTTTGCGCCGCAAACAATGGAATGGATGTCTTTGCCTGTCTTTACCTTGCAAAAAGAGAGCCTGTCCGCATTGGGATGCTTATCTACGGAAAAGATTTGGGCTACGACAACACCCTTAATTCCTTTGCCCAACGTCTCTACACCCTCTACCTCCAGCCCGGCCATTGTCAATTTCTCTGCGAGCTTATCAGGCGCAGGAAGGGGTTTGATATATTCTTTTAACCAGTTGTAACTGATTTTCATAATATAAAGTGATTAAAATTGCCTCAGAAACCTTACATCATTTTCAAAAAATAGCCTTATATCATCTATACCGAATTTAAGCATTGCAATGCGCTCAATGCCGAGGCCAAATGCAAAGCCGGTAAATTTTTCAGCGTCATATTCTACAGCCTTGAACACCATCGGGTGAATCATGCCAGCGCCAAGTATCTCCAGCCAGCCGCTTCCTTTGCATACCCTGCACCCCTTGCCGCTACATATAACACACTGAATATCAACCTCGGCGCTCGGCTCTGTAAAAGGGAAAAAACTCGGCCTGAAACGGATGGGCATATCTTGTCTAAACAAAGAATGAAGAAATGCGCTCAGAACACCCTTAAGATCGCCAAAGGTAATGGCCTCATCCACCATAAACCCTTCCACCTGGTGAAACATTGGCGTATGCGTCACATCCGAATCTCTCCGGTAAACCTTCCCCGGGGCAATTACCCTTAAAGGCGGTTTCTGCGCCTGCATTACCCTTATCTGCACAGGGGATGTATGGGTTCTGAGAAGATAATCTTCGCTTATATAAAATGTATCCTGCATGTCCCTTGCAGGGTGGTCTTTTGGTATATTCAGGGCCTCAAAATTATAGTAGTCGGTTTCTATCTCAGGGCCTTCTGCTGCGGCAAAACCCATGCCTGAAAATATCTTCACCACTTCATCCATGACCTGAGTTATCGGATGCTTTTTCCCTAACGGCAGATACCTTCCGGGAAGGGTTACATCAACTTTTTCCGCCAAGAGCCTTTGCTCCCTATCCGCATTTACAAACCCTGTCAAAAGATGATTGACGCGTTCCTCTATTTTTTCTCTTATGGTGTTGATTAATTCCCCGACAGCCGGCCGCTCTGCAGGAGGGATGCTGCCCAGATCTTTTGTGAGAGAGGCCAGCTCGCCCTTTCTTCCGAGGTATTTATTTTTGAATTCAAACGCTGCTTCTTTGTTTTTGATAGAGGGAATCTCTGACAGGGCAGCCTTTTCTATTTGCAGAAGCCTATCTTTCATGCAGTTAAACTTGCCTTAGCCATTGAAACAATCTGGGAAAATCCGCGCGGGTCTTTTACGGCAAGATGGGCAAGATTTTTCCTGTCAACCTCTATGTTGGCATTTTTCATGCCCTTCATAAGCTGACTATAGGACATGTCGTTAAGCCTTGCCGCCGCATTTATTCTGGCTATCCAGAGGCTCCTGAATTCCCGCTTCTTGGCCTTTCTATCCCTGTAAGCATAGGCCATAGCCCTGTCAACAGCCTCTGTTGCAATTCGGTATAATTTGCTTCTTGCGCCCCTCATTCCCTTGGCAGCCTTTAATATCTTTTTTTTCTTTTTCTTGGCGTGAACGGCTCTTTTTACTCTCGGCATATTCTTATTGCTCCTTTCAATAATAGTTGCAAGATACAAGTTTTACTTGTAACTTGAAGCTTGCAACTTATAATTTTTTACTACCCATACGGCAACAACTTCTTTATCTGGTCATGGTTGGCCTTTTCCACACATACACCCTTTCTCATATTCCGCGATGTCCTTGCAGAGTTTGACAATAACAGATGTCTGCGGCCTGCCTTTGACCTTTTGATCTTCCCTGTGCCGGTAATGCGGAAGCGCTTTGCAGCGCCGCTGTTTGTCTTTATTTTTGGCATATTTTCCTCCCTTTTGAAGTAAAGAGTCAGAGGGTCAAAGGGTCAGAGCAAAAACAAAAACTTTGACTCTATGACTCTTTGACTCTGTTTTTATTTCCCCGCCGGGGCAATAATCATCGTAAGGCTCTTGCCCTCCATACGCGGATGTTGTTCTATAATGCCTTTATCTTTAATGGTCTCCGCCACCCTTTTGAGAACCTCTCTTCCCAGATCAATATGCGCCATCTCTCTTCCCCTGAACACGATGGTTATCTTGGCCTTGTCTCCGTCTGCCAGAAATCTTTCCACATGCCGCATCTTAAACTGGAAATCATGTTCATCTGTTCCTGACCTTAGCTTAACTTCTTTAAGATGTATTACCGCCTGCTTCTTTTTGGCCTCATTCGCTTTCTTGCTCATCTGATATTTATATTTCCCGTAATCCATTACCCTGCAAACAGGGGGAACGGCGTTCGGCGATATTTCTACAAGGTCCAAACCGGCTTCCTCCGCCAGTTTAATGCCGTCCCTCGTAGGCATGATGCCCACCTGATTCCCCTCCGCATCAAGCACTCGCACCTGCGGCACCCTGATAAATCTGTTTATCCTTGTATGATCCTTTATAACACCACCTCCGCTTTATCCCTTACGATAAGGGTTTATTATTTTTCTTAATAGTTTCTATAAAATCTTCAACGGGTATAAAAGGCATTGGCTTTGTGCCACTTCTTTCTCTGGGTGAAAATGCTTTTTGTTCTTCTTCCTTGCTACCTATTACGAGCATATATGGAATCTTTCTTAATTCAGCTTCTCTTACCTTTAGTCCAAGCTTCTCATTCCTTATATCAAGTTCTGCCCGTATATCCTGTTCTCGTAATTTATAATAAACTTCCTTTGCATAGTCATTATTCTTTTCAGTTATAGTAAGCACAATAACCTGCACCGGCGCAAGCCACAACGGAAATTCGCCGGCATAATGCTCTATCAGCACGCCGAAAAATCTCTCCAGCGAACCCATGAGCGCCCGGTGGATCATAATGGGCTGATGTTCTTTCCCATCCTCTCCACGGTAGGTTACATTAAACCTTTGAGGGAGATTAAAATCAACCTGAATCGTGGAACACTGCCACGCCCTGCCGAGCGTGTCTTTTATCTTTATATCAATCTTTGGCCCGTAAAAAACCCCTTCGCCTGGGTCAATCTCAAACTTCAGCCCTGTCTTTTTCAGCGCATGTTTCAGCGCAGCCTCGGCCTTTACCCAGTTTTCCGGCGCGCCTACGAACTTTTCAGGCCGCGTGGAAAGATAAATGTCGTAGCTATTAAACCCGAAACTTCTCAATATGTAAAGCGTAAAATTCAGCACCTTGCCGATTTCATCTTCCAACTGGTCAGGCATACAAAAAATGTGAGCGTCATCCTGCGTGAACCCGCGCACCCGCATCAGACCGTGCAGCACGCCCGACCGTTCAAAGCGATATACGGTGCCAAGCTCGGCGTAGCGGACGGGTAAATCTCTGTAACTCCGAAGCTGGCTCTTGTATATCTGGATGTGAAATGGACAGTTCATGGGCTTCACAATAAAATCCTGCCCCTCAATATCCATAGGCGAATAGAGATTTTCCCGGTAAAAATCCCAATGCCCGCTCGTCTTCCACAAATCAACCTTTGCGATATGCGGTGTGTAGATGATCTGATAATTGTGACGGTAATGCTCTTTTTTCCAGAAGCGCTCTATGATGTCCCGGATAATTGCGCCGTTTGGATGCCAGCACACAAGGCCTGCGCCGACTTCGTCATGGATGCTGAAAAGGTCAAGCTCTTTGCCTAATTTTCTGTGGTCCCTCTTTTTCGCCTCTTCTATTTTATAAAGATAATCCTCCAACTCTTTTTTTGTTGGAAATGCCGTGCCGTATATCCGCTGGAGCATCTTATTCTTTTCATTGCCACGCCAGTATGCGCCTGCAATGCTCGTCAATTTGAATGCCTTGATTAAACCTGTTGATGGAAGGTGCGGCCCGCGACACAAATCCGCAAATCCGCCCTGCTTATACACGGAAACCTTGTCGTCCGGTATCTCGCTTATCAATTCCTGCTTGTAGCTCTCGCCCATGCCGCCGAAAAATTCCAACGCCTCTTTTTTGCCAAGCTCGCTCCGCTCTATCCGTATATCCCTTTTCACAATCTCCTGCATCTTTTTTTCTATCTTTTCCAAATCTTCGGGGGTAAAAGGACGAGGCGAATCAAAATCATAATAAAAACCCTCTTCAATGGCAGGACCAATCGTAACCTTCACATCGCTAAAAAGCTCCTTCACCGCATGGGCCATAACATGAGACGCGGAATGCCGGTAAATCTCAAGCCCCTCTTTTGAATCAAGCGCAATAGGTTTTATGCGGCTGTCCTCATGCAACGGATACGAAAGATCAACAGCGCGGCCGTTCACCTCCGCAGCTACCGCGCCTTTGAGAAGCCCCTTATCAAACTCCTTGAGCGCAACAACCGCTGTAGTGCCTGCCGGATATTCTTTTTCTTTTCCATCAGGGGAAATTATTTTAATCATATCGGCCATAGTAAAAAACAAGAAAAGGCATCAACCCTATTTTAGGAGAAGTGTCATAGAGTCAAAGTTTCAAAGTGTCAAAGTAAAAACTCTGACCCTCTGACTCTGTGCTACTCTGACACTATAATTAGGGATGACACCTTTTTAATTTTTAATCTACAAAATCGTTCTCCGTTTAATTTTAATTTATATGGTAGGCACGGGCGGTCTCGAACCGCCGACCTCTACCGTGTCAAGGTAGCGCTCTAACCCCTGAGCTACGCGCCTA
>CAZVZI010000095.1:0-6811 GCA_964631455.1 uncultured Thermodesulfobacteriota bacterium
AGATGAGGGTTTTTGGCCTTGCCATAGACCCGCTTACCAATGCGCCTATAGTTATTTTAAAAGATACGGAAGATAAGAATGTCCTTCCTATTTGGATAGGGCCTCTGGAGGCAAGCGCTATTGCAACTGAGCTGGAAAAGATACAGCTTTCCAGACCCATGACGCACGATCTTTTAAGAGATATATTTAAAAACCTGGCTATAACTGTTTCTAAGGTTGCTATAACAGACATTGAAGATAATGTTTATTATGCCGCCATCCACTTGATTTACGGGGAAAACAGCTATGCTATAGATGCAAGACCCAGCGATGCAATCGCTGTTGCCTTGAGAACAAACTCTCCGATATTTGTTGAAAACAAGGTTTTGGAAAAATCAAAAAATATTGATATTGGAAAGCGGAGTTTCACATCCAAAGGGCATCAGAAGGACGACAGGTTGGATAGCGAGGGTGATAAGCAGGCTGAATGGTTAGATGTGCTTACTAACCTTTCTTCTGAAAATTTTGGGAAATACAAGATGTAAGAGATAGGCTATGGGCTATAGGCTATAGGCGAAGGGTTTTTCCTATTGCCTCTTGCCTATAGCCTGTTTTTTCTTTTTAATGAGGTTGTCGCATGGTTAAAAAGGTTGTGGCCATAGGTTCTTGTTCAGGAGTGGATGACATTCTCTCCCAAAAAGGGTATGTTGTAGAGCATGTGGAGCAAAAGAATGTTTTGGATGTTTTGAAAAAAGAGGAGTTGGAAGCCGTTATTATTGATGTGGATGACACTGTTAGGTCTAATGTGGTTATAAACGGCATCAGGCATCTTTACCCAGGTCTCTGGATAACGGCTATTTCTGACGGCAAAGACGGCAAACAACGTTCTATGATGTTAAAATCCGGCGCAAGCAGTTATGTTGTCAAACCGGTTGATGAAAAAAACCTTTCTATCGGCGCTGAAGACCAGCAGTTTGCGAACACCCGGCCGCAAGAGCCTGCTGTGCCTCTCTCAGGAGCTAAAAAGCCTATAGACTCAGCTACACTTGATGAATCCAGAAAAGTATTTCCAAGCCGGTTTTATAATGCCTTTTTTGTGACAGAATACGGCAAGCTGGAGGCATTAAGGGCAGGGAGGTATAATAAAAATTTTTCTGTTGTCCTTACTACCATAGAAGGATTCAATACCCTCAGAAATAAACTTGAAAAAAAAGAGCTGCTGGCCTTTCTGAAAGAACTTATAAAAACAATAATGGAGACCTTAAGAAATTGCGATGTCATCGGGATGGTGGAAGACAAGAAGATTGTTGCAATACTTCCGGAGACCGATTATTTTGGCTCGTGCATAGCTATAAGAAAAATTAAAAAGGCAGTTGAAAATGTAACTACAAAAGGCGAGCCGTATGCCTCAATTATATTTTCCAATGTTTCATATCCGAGGGATGGAAGCGGGTATGGCGAATTACTGGCTGCCGCCGATAAGAGCATACAGGAGCAGAGAGAAGGGTTGTGGCTGAAATTGGAATTTGAGAATAAGCCTTTCTGGGAGATCATCTCTGCGCTCCTTGCCGGAAAAGGCTATGAAGAAAAAGACACGGCTCCTTTTGACATCGGTAAAGGGCTTGATATTCCACTCTTCTTTCTTGACAGGCTTCAGGAGATGATATTTCAGGAGATATTGCGGGATCCGAAGAAAAAGGGCATTCTATATCTTGGAGCGAGGAAAATTTCGCCAAACCTTCCTATTTTAAAAGCCATAGACGCCATAGGCGCTGCTCCCACAAAGATTTTCATTGTGGGAGAGGGGGATGAGAAAAGAGGGAGCATCTCCAATACAACCTCGATATATTTGTCAGACTCCCGTCTGTTGGAAACCTTCTTTATACTTTTCCTTGCGGAAGATTTTTCCTATGCGGTTGTATGCAAAGAAAGGTGGGGAGAGCAATATTCATGTTTTCATACGGTTGACCCGTATCTTATAGAGGGCTTGATAAACAAATTTCAAAAGGAGTATTCTCTTCAGGAGCAGTTGTAATGGATAATAAAAGAATTCTCATAGCAGCCGCTGATAATGAAATCCTCACATCCATAAGCGGATATCTGAAGGACAAGGGTTTTGCTATGCTTACCGCAGCGGATGGAGCATCTGTTCTTGAAATTGCGCTGAATGAGAGACCAAAAATAGTAATAATAGAAACCGACCTTCCTGTTATAGACGGCGAGAGGGTCTTTCAAATACTCAGGAACAACCCCCATACGGCAGAGATAGCTTTTATTTTTATAGGCACAGAGGCTGTTGAGATAAAAGGTTTTCGCAGGGATGTTGATTCTCTTCTGGTCCAACCGGTAAAAGATGAAGAAATATTCAAAAGGGTAAACAGGGTGTTTGCCGCTCAGGAGGGAGAGGTTAAGGCTCCAATCGGGGATAAGGAGATTGAAGGGAGGCTGTCCCATATTTCTCTTGGAGACCTGCTGCAGATACTTCATCTAAACAGGAAAGAAGGGGTTTTAAAGGTTTCTTATGAGGATAAAGAAGGACTCATTTATATAAAACAGGGTGTTATATATAATGCAGTTATAGGGAATATGGAAAAGGAGAAGGCATTATTCAGGCTCCTGTCATGGCATGACGGGAAGTTCGAGTTTTCGCCGAAACCGATTGATACGGCTCAAAAGATTCAACGTTCACCAGGAAATCTCCTTATGGAGGGTATGCGCCAGTATGATGAGTGGAATAAGGCCAGAGAGCAGCTGCCAAAGCCTGATTCACAGGTAAAGCTCAAGGTGGATATTTCCAGTTTGCCAAAAGGATTAAAGCCTATTATATACGAGGTTCTTTTTCTGGTGGATTATTACCCTGTAATCGGGGATCTGGTGGATCGTTGCACATTCCCTGATTACGAGGTTTACCAGACCCTGGCCGGCTTAATGCGAAAAGGGGTTATGGAAGAGGTTAAAGATAAGGGAATTGGAGATAAGAGAGCAGTGTCTCAGCGGGAAATACTCACATCGGCTCAGGCATTGAAGATAAGGGAAAAAGCAGCCGCCAGGTGGAAAGATATGGAGGTTGCAACCTTTGGCAAGATATTCATAGTATCCACCAACGATAATCTTATTGTGAGCCTTGTGGATTCGTGCAAAGATATACCGGGTTTCTCGGTAAACAGGCAGTTTATTACATCTCCAATCCATAGGGGAAACCCCTTTGGAGATATAGCGGCACTGAAGCTGTACGGAGGCATGGAGGTGGTTCTTTTTGCCGTTCCTCTGAATCAGAGGATGAAGCCTATGTGGAAGGCCTTTTCCAAGAATATGATAGGCATGATGCTGCTGTGCGATAATGAAGGCATGAAAGATGCGCAGCAACTTGCCGACATTAAACATTATATCAGTTCTGTAAGGCGCATCCCTATACTGCATGCATTTGCCGTTGACCATAATGTTGACAGAAGGCAAGAGGAGGAATTCAGAAAGGCATTGGAGATGAGGAGGGATGAACAGATATTTATATTTGAGCCTGCGAATAGAGACAGGGTTTTTCAGATATTAAGCGGTTTTTTTGGCTACCTTCTAAAGGATGAGTATATATCGGCATGATAGACCTGCACACACATTCCTTATTAAGCGACGGAGAACTGCTCCCTTCGGAATTGGTAAGAAGGGCGGAGGCGATTGGATATAAGGCCATCGCAATTACCGACCACAGCGATGCCTCTAATCTTGATTTTGTCATAGAAAGAATAGTGAAGGTATGCAGTGAGCTAAAAGGCAGCGGAATACCTGTCATACCGGGTGTGGAGCTGACGCATATACCGCCCAGGCAGATTGAGCAAATGGTAAAAAAGGCCAGGGTATTGGGGGCAAGACTTGTTCTGGTTCATGGCGAGACAATTGTGGAGCCTGTGGCTCCAGGGACGAACAGGGCGGCTATAAATGCAGGCGCTGATATATTGGCGCATCCCGGTCTTATTAGTGAAGAAGATGCAAGATTTGCGGCAGAAAGGTCTGTATATCTGGAAATTTCGGCAAGAAAGGGACACAGTCTTTCAAACGGTCACGTGGCTAAAATTGCCAAAAAAATTGGCGTAAATATGGTTTTAAATACAGATACCCGCTCTCCATCCGATCTTATAAACGAAGAAACGGCGATTAAAATAGCTATTGGAGCAGGGCTTACACAAGAAGATTTTGGGAGAATAAAAAGAAATGCTGAAGAGATACTACACAAGGCTATTGGCTAGAGGCTATAGGCTAGGGGTCTTGCCTATTACCTATTGCCTATTGTCTATTGCCTGTATTCTGTTTTTTACAGGCTGCGCCAGTAAACAGATAGCTAAAAAAGATATTAAAAGCCTTGCCTGGAAGACATATCTGTTTAACAATCAAAGAGAGGGTAAGACCGAAGATTCGATGGAATTGCCTCTTCGCTTGTCCACTAATTTTATGATTGCCGGCGCGCCGGTATTTAAGTTTTTTATTCCATATGACCCTGCGGAATATTCATCTCCTGCGATAGTTGACAGCATCGTATATGTCGGCAGCGCAGATGGGTATTTTTATGCCATTGATCTGATAAAGGGGAGAGGGATATGGGAATTTGCGGCAACAGGCGCAGTAGAATCTTCTCCAACCGTATCTGATGGCCGGGTATATTTTGGAACAGGCAACGGCATATTGTATTGTCTGAGCAGTAAAGACGGCCGTGAGGTATGGCGGTTCCAGGCCAAGGCGGAGATTATATCTTCTCCGGTAGTTGAGGATGGTGTAATTTATTTTAATTCTGCGGATGACAAACTTTATGCCTTGAAGGCCGAGACCGGTGAAAAACTGTGGCAGTATAGCAGGAAATATGTAAAAAAGATCGTTAAACGGATGTTTGCATCGCCTGCCATCCATGGCGGCAAGGTATATTGCAATTCTGCCGACGGTTATATTGTTGCCGTTGAAAAATCTTCAGGCCGGGAAGTCTGGCAGAAGGCGGCATCCGCCTCAGGCGGAGGAGAAGACCATGCAGGCGGAGCAAGGTTTACCCCAACAATAGACCAAGGCCTTGTCTATTTTATTAACGGCGATGGCTTTCTTGTTGCCCTGGATGCAGAAAATGGCGAGGAAAGATGGAGGTTTGACACAATAAAAATATCCGACTTTACGGCAAGCAAGGGTTATATGTTCATCGCCGGATACGACGGCAGCGTCATTGCAATGAACAAAAGCGGGAAAATTGTTTGGAGGGGCAAAACCAGCCATGGTGTTCCTGTTTCTATGATTATTGCGGATAAATATCTTGTGGTTGCGTCAAATTATAAAATAGAAAACACCCTTTCCACAGATATAGGAAGTTATGTCGATATATTTGACATGGACAACGGCGCAAAGGCATGGAATGAAAATATAGATTCAACAGTTTCCGCTTCTCTGTCCGCAGCTTATAATCATTTGCTTTTGGTGACTGACCACGGGTACCTGCGTATTTATAAATAAATCCAGTGAATTACCGGCCGGCAAGCTGGCTGGCATCTAACCTGAAATCTCCCCTCCCTTGACCGGAGGGGACTAAGGGGAGGGTGTGCGGTATTGTAAAAAGTGTCTCGAAAAACCGCAAAAAAGCATTGACATACATTCTACTGTTATGATAACAAACCGATATTATTTTAGGGAGCCATTTCTGTGATAAGCGAAAAAGAACTACAGGAAGCGGCGCAGCGGCTGGCAAAGAACTTTCATCCGCAAAAGATAATCCTTTTCGGTTCTTGTGCCCGCGGCAATATGGACGAACATAGCGATGTTGATATCCTGGTGGTTTGTCCATTCCAGGGGAGCCGCCGCGCATTGATGGTTGCTATGGACCGCACTCTAATCGGAATAGGGTTTGCCAGGGATATCATTGTCATGACACCGGAAGAGTTTGTTCGGGACCGCAATATTCCCGGCACTATCGCCCGACCGGCATGGAAAGAAGGAAAGGTGCTTTATGAGCGTCTCTGACGATGAGATTTTGCTGAAGGTGAAACAATGGCTGACTTTCGGAGATGAAGACCTTCAATTAGCGCGCCATGCTCTTACACTTTCATCGGGCGCTCCTTATCGTCTTATTGCGTATCATGCCCAACAATGTGCGGAAAAGCATTTAAAGGCATATCTGGTGTTTCACAGGGTTGATTTTCCATATACGCATAACATTGCGCGTCTCCTGGAGTTGTGCGCAGAGAAGTCGCTTTGGCCGGATACAATTCGTGACTCGGAAGAACTGACTCCTTTTGCAATAACAACGCGGTATCCGGGGGAGGATGAAGAAGTAACGAAAGAAGAGGCTCTTCGCGCGATAGAGATAGCGTCTAATGTCAGAGATGCGGTGAGAAATATTCTGAAACAGGAAGGTTTCTCGATTTAAGGACTTTTATAGAACTAACTTCTGAAAAAACTCTTGACATTTATTTGGCGCATGTTATAAAAATGACATATGGAAGAACGGGTTATAAATATCCTATTAGACATCAAGGCGGATATCGGAGGACTTAAAAAAGATGTCGGCAGCATCAGACAAGATGTTGCTTATCTTAAAGATGATATTGCGTTTCTCAAGGACGGTCAAAAGCGGCTTGAAGCTGATGTTGCTGATATTAAAGTAAGGGTTGGTAATTTAGAAGCCGATATGTCCGAGGTCAAATCTACCGTCAATGCCCTTGGCGATGCATTGCTGGATACATCATTTTCCCTCCCTTGACGGGAGGGGATACAGGGGGAGGGTGAAGCGTGAAAAAGGCACGAACCTTGCATAGACAGACAGACAGACAGACAGACAGACAGACAGACAGACAGACAGACAGACAGA
>CAZVZI010000096.1:0-6797 GCA_964631455.1 uncultured Thermodesulfobacteriota bacterium
TAAAAGAATAAATTATACAATTTTGATTCCTGAGATAAATCCGTTTACAATCGGACAGCTTCTCTTCTTTTTTGAGGTTCAGACTGCATTTGCAGGCGGCCTTTTTGAAGTCAATCCATTTGACCAGCCCGGTGTGGAAGAGGGGAAGAAATTGACTTATGGGATTATGGGGAAGAAAGGTTATGAGGATAAAAAGGCAGAGGTTGAAAGATGGCCTAAAGGTGATGGCAGGTATATGATTTAACTATAGCCCATAGCCTGTCTTCTCTTGCCTCTTGCCAGTCTTTTTGTTACTATCCTTGAATGCAAGAAATTGTCTTGAATCCCGATTCTCAAACCGCAAATCCGCATTCCGAACTCACCCCTGCCATGCGGCAGTATTTTGATGTGAAAGACACCTGCAAAGACGCTATCCTGTTTTTCAGAATAGGCGACTTTTATGAGATGTTTTTTGACGACGCCAAACTTGCCTCGAGGGTCTTGAATATCACGTTAACCACCAGAGACAAAAATAAGGAAAACCCGGTGCCCATGTGCGGTGTGCCGTATCATGCGGCTGCCGGGTATATTGCAAAACTGGTAAATGAAGGATACAAGGTGGCGGTGTGCGAGCAGACGGAGGATGTGAAAGAGGCGAAAGGTATCGTGGCCCGTGAAATAACCCGGATCATTACGCCCGGTGTTGTGCTGGAAGAGGAATTGCTGGACGCCAAGAGCAATAATTTTATCGCCTCCCTTACATGGAACGGAAATCTTGGCGGCCTGTCGTATATGGATGTGACAACAGGAGAATTTAAGACAGCGGAATTTTCCGAAAAAAACGCATTGCTGGATGAGATTAAACGGATAGAGCCGAAAGAGCTGCTTATCGCGGAAGAGTTGCGTAATAGCGCTGAAGGTTCAATGTTCAAGGTTCAACTTTCATTCCGTATTACGCCGGTAAGCAGCATCAGATACGATGACGCGGAGCGCGGGCTTACCGGGCATTTCCATATCATATCCCTTGACGGATTCGGGTGCGCATCGCTGCACGAAGGCGTGAAGGCTGCGTGGATGCTGCTTCAATATGTGAAGGAGACGCAGAGGGGCAGCCTTCCCCATATTCAAAATCTCTCAACCTATCATCCCGGCCAGTTCATGATAATTGATTCCATGACAAAAAAGAATCTTGAGCTTGCCGAGAGCATAAGGCGCGGCGCAAAAAAGGGGACGCTCATAGGGCTCCTTGACAATACCAAAACCGCGATGGGCGGCAGGAGGATTAGAAATTGGCTGGAATATCCTTTAAAGGATGTCCCGGAGATAACGAGAAGGCTTGATGCAGTTGAAGAGCTGTCAAAAGAAAAGCCGGCCAGGGAAGAGATTCAGACCATGCTTGTCAGGGTTTATGATATTGAAAGGCTTGCCGTCAGGATCGCCCTCAACACAACAAACCCCAGAGATTTGACGAGCCTCAAAGATTCTTTGAAGGCCATACCGAAGATTAAAACCATGCTTAAATCTTTTCACTCGGCGCTTTTGAAGGGCATATATCACGGATTGGATGAGGTGAAAGAGGCGTCGGATTTGATTGAGGCAGGCATTGTTGATTTGCCGCCGGTGGTGATTCGGGAAGGCGGTTTTGTCAGAGATGGGTTTAACCCTGAGTTGGATGAACTCCGGGCAATAACGCGGGATGGCAGAGACTGGATTGCGAGGTTTGAGGCAGAGGAAAAAAAGAGGACGGGCATAAATTCTTTAAAGGTGAGATACAACAAAGTCTTTGGCTACTACATAGAAATTACCAAGGCGAATCTTGAACAAGCGCCATCAGATTACATCAGAAAGCAGACTCTGGTAAACGCTGAAAGGTTTATAACATCCGAACTCAAGGATTATGAGGCAAAGGTTCTTGGCGCAGAGGAGAGGATAATAGAATTGGAGCAGAGGCTTTTTCAGCATATAAGGCAGAGGATAGCGGAGGACAGGGACAGGATTCAGGAGACTGCAAATCTTCTGGCAGGGCTTGATGCGCTCTCTGCCTTTGCAGAACTGTCGGATGAGATGAACTATGTGCGGCCAAAGGTGAATGAGGGCGATGCGATAAATATCGTTGAGGGAAGGCATCCTGTGATAGAGGCAAACAAGGAAGAGAGGTTTGTATCGAACGACACTATTTTGGACGGAACCGATAATCAGATAATCATCCTCACCGGCCCCAACATGGCCGGCAAATCCACTTATATCAGACAGGTTGCGCTTATCGTGATTATGGCGCAGATGGGATGCTTTGTGCCTGCAAGCGAGGCGGCAATCGGCGTTGTTGACAGGGTGTTCACGCGGATAGGCGCATCGGACGATATTGCGCGGGGGCACTCCACATTCATGGTGGAGATGAATGAGACCGCGAGCATTTTGAACAATGCCACTGAAAAAAGCCTTGTCATCCTTGACGAAATCGGCAGAGGCACATCCACCTATGACGGTTTGAGCATAGCATGGGCTGTTGCAGAGTATATGCACGAGCATCCGCAGGTCAGGGCAAAAACCCTTTTTGCGACGCATTATCACGAGTTGACAGAATTGTCTTTAACAAAAGAGAGAGTTAAAAATTACAGCATGGCGGTCAAGGAGTGGAATGACAAGGTGATATTCCTGCGAAAGGTGGTGTCCGGCGGAAGCAGCCGCAGCTACGGAATTCAGGTTGCGCGGCTTGCAGGCATGCCGGAGCCTGTTATCCGAAGGGCAAAGGAGATATTGCATAATCTTGAAAAAGGCGAGCTTAACGAGGCAGGCATGCCGAGATTAGCCTCGTCAAAAAATCTTGAGCAGACAATCCCGCAGATGAATCTTTTCGGCGAAAAGGATTTGCTGAAAGAGGAGCTGCGCAAAATAGATGTAAACAGCCTCACACCGGTAGAGGCATTGGTGAAGCTGAATCAGTTGAAGGAGATGGCAGAGTAGGGGTGGAATTTACGTCTGCCAGATTCTTGGGCATAAGGGGATGAGGTTAGGGAGCGTGATTTGAATTAGGAGATTTCCAATATGACCCTTGCACTATCAAATACGTTAGACGTTGTCCGTAAAACCGTAAACGGCAGCGCCTGCCGTAAGGAACGTTCAAAGATCGGGCAGTTTCTAACTCCAGCCGGGATTGCTCGGTTCATGGCTTCTTTGTTTGTGCGGGAAGTGGAGCATGTGCGGATTCTGGATGCCGGAGTTGGTGCGGGGGCCTTGTTTGCCGCATGTGTGGATGATCTTGTTTCAAAAAGGCATAAGCCTCTTTCGATTAAGGTGGTCGCATATGAAAACGACGAGCGGATTCTGCCTTATCTAAAGGAGACGATGGAGCGGTGCGAGTCTATCTGCAAGGCAGCCGGAATACCTTTTCAAGGGGAGATACGGACGGATGATTTTGTGGCCGCAGCCATAGCACAGACCGAGGGAGGGCTATTCGCTATCCCTGCTGAACGTTTTACTCATGCGATACTCAACCCTCCATATAAAAAGATCACCGAGGAATCAACTGCCCGCCGCCTTCTCAATTCTGCTGGGATGGAGGTGTCAAACCTTTATGCCGCATTTGTTTGGCTGTCGGCCCGTATGCTTGAGCCTGATGGCGAATTGGTTGCCATAACTCCCAGGAGTTTCTGCAACGGGCCTTATTTCCGCAGGTTCCGCATGGCGTTTCTGGAGATGATGAGCATGAGGCATATCCACGTATTTGAGTCTCGTAAGAAGGCGTTTGGAGACGACGATGTCCTCCAGGAAAATATTATATATCATGCGGTCAGAGACAATCAGAAGCCTGAACGATTGATTATTTCATCTTCGGAAGAAGCTGATTTTGATAAGGTTAGCTGCCGTACCGTGCCGTATGAGCATGTCGTCTTGCCTGGAGACAGCGACGCTTTTATCTACTTGGTCTTGAACGATGGCGACGACAAGATAATGGAGCAAATGAAGGCATTTACAGCATCCCTTGATAAGTTAGGATTGGAAGTATCTACAGGGCGCGTGGTGGATTTTCGTGCGGAAGAGTATCTTCGCTTTAAGCCGGAAGAGGGGAGCGTGCCTCTAATCTATCCGTGCAATCTCAAGGATGGTTTCGTGAGTTGGCCGATGGAACCGGGAAAGAAGCCGTATTCAATTATGCTGTCGGCCCATACAAAGGACTTAATGGTGGAGGCCGGGCATTACGTCCTTACAAAACGCTTCTCATCAAAGGAAGAACGGCGGCGCGTGGTGGCTGCGGTGTACGACCCTAATAGGATTGAATCGCCTTTCGTCGGATTTGAGAATCACCTGAACTATTTCCACGCAAAGGGGAAAGGTTTATCGCCGAATCTGGCCAAGGGATTATCTCTCTATCTTAATTCATCGCTATTTGACAAATACTTCAGGCTGTTCAGCGGACATACGCAGGTCAACGCAACAGACATACGAAAGATGCGATATCCATCCCATGAACAGTTGATAGGACTTGGAGCCCACGTAAAGCATAGAATGCCGGATCAAGAAGCGGTGGATGCGATATTAGAGGAGGAATGTCTAAAAGATGGCTAAAAAAGCAGATACAAAGAAGATCGAACAAAAGATCAGCGAAGCACTGGAGATATTGGAGTCGCTCGGATTTCCCCGGCAACAACAGAACGAAAGATCTGCGCTGACTCTTCTTTCTCTGTTGGGCCTCAAGCCGGATGATAAGTGGGAGGAGGCAAGCGAACCACTTATGGGTATCACGCCCATGATGGAGTTCTTTGCCAAACATTACGGCAGGAAATATGCACCGAACACCAGAGAGACGGTGCGCCGTCAGACAGTCCATCAGTTTTTACAGGCAGCGCTGGTTGTGCCAAATCCTGATAAGCCTTCAAGGCCCACCAACAGCCCGAAGGCGGTATATCAGATTGAACCTTCCGCTTTAAAACTCCTTCGGGAATTTGGCAAAGCAGATTGGGGTAAACATTTAGTCAAGTATCTGCGCACGGTTGAGACCCTTAAGAAGCGTTACGCTCGAGAGCGGGATAAACGCAGGATTCCTGTGACTATTGCAGTTGGGCGTGAAATCACCCTTTCAGCCGGCGGGCAGAATGTATTGATAAAGAAGATAATTGACGATTTTTGTCCCCTTTTCACGCCGGGTGGTCATGTGATTTATGTGGGTGATACGCAGACGAAATGGGCATATTTCGATCCAGATGTGCTTGGGAAGTTGGGCGTCGAGATAGAAGAACATGGAAAGATGCCTGATGTTGTTGTGCATCACGTGGAAAAGGACTGGCTTATTCTGATAGAGGCGGTGACCAGCCACGGCCCCGTGAACCCCAAGCGCAGGCATGAATTGAAGGCGCTTTTTGCCGGGTTACGCGCCGGGATAGTTTATGTAACGGCCTTTATAGACCGTCGGACGATGATGAAATATCTTGATGATATCTCCTGGGAAACAGAGGTCTGGATTGCCGAATCGCCAACTCATCTTATTCATTTCAATGGCGAGCGTTTTCTGGGGCCTTATTGAGGACGAGGGTAAATTCTAACAAATGATTTCAAAGGCAACTAAAAATATTTTTCTCGGTATAGGCATATTGCTGTTTATTTTTGTTTTAGGCAATGACAGCCATGCCGCGAAAACCGGCCATGCAAAGGCTGCGCCAAACAAGGCTGCAGTCAAGGTGACGGAAATAAAGCATGTCTCCAATCCGAACTATACAAGGATTATTATCTATCTGAGCGGCCAGGCCTCTTATTCCCATCGCCTTCTCAAAGAAGACCCAAAAATACAAAAACCGAGGCGGCTCTATGTGGATATAAAAAATGCGAGCAGAAGTTCGTCGTTGAAGCAGCCCATCCCCATCAACGACGGTTTATTGAAAATGGCGCGGGCAGGCCAGTATGACAAGGGGACGGTCAGGGTTGTGCTTGATATTGAATCCATAGAGGATTACAAGGTTTTCTATTTTGATGAGTCGTTCAGGATAATTGTTGATGTGACCGGTAAAAAACAGGCAGGGAAATTGCCGCAGGCAGAGCCTTTAAAGGCTGCTCCACCTGGACCTGCCAAGCCTTCATTGGCGCAGCAATTGGGGCTGAAAATAAAGCGCATAGTGGTTGACGCAGGGCATGGCGGCAAGGATTCGGGAGCTGTTGGAAAGAATGGCTTAAAGGAAAAGGATGTGGTGTTGAGGATAGCAAATGGCCTGAAAGAGACCCTTGCGAAGGAAACGGGAGCGGAGATAGTTATGACAAGGGATGACGATACCTTTATCCCTTTGGAGGAGAGGACTGCCATTGCCAATACAAAAGAGGCAGACCTTTTTATATCCATACACGCCAACGCAAGCTTTAACAGGCGCGCCAGCGGCGTAGAGACATATTTCCTTAACCTTACCAATGATGCGGTTGCTATAAGGCTTGCTGCGAGGGAAAATGCCGTTTCAAGCAAGAAGATGAGCGACCTGCAATATATCCTCAATGACCTTATCAAGACATCCAAGACCAATGAATCCAGCAGGCTCGCAGCGGTTGTCCAGGAGTCTCTGGTTTCCAACATGAGGGTAAAATACAACGATGTAAAAGGCAACGGCGTTAAAGGCGCGCCATTTTATGTGCTTGTCGGCACACATATGCCGAGCATTCTGGTGGAGGTATCGTTTATCAGTAATTCGAAAGAAGAGGCAAGGCTCAGAGACGACGCGTATATTCATGAGGTAGTGCAGGGTATAAAAAACGGTGTTATGCGATATGTGAAGGAGATGGAGGTTGGGGTTGAGTAGGGGGATACGGGGATACATTAGAGGGATACATTGCTTTATCAG
>CAZVZI010000097.1:0-6760 GCA_964631455.1 uncultured Thermodesulfobacteriota bacterium
GAAGGGCAAGGGGGTCAGGTCTACTTTGTTGTCATGACAGAATTCTGGGCTTTCCCATCCGACCATCCGACTGTCAACATGGGCAAGAAAGGCTTTCAATGCAAAAAAAAGATGTCCGATTTATTTCCCCACCAAAAAGAACACGGATTCAGGAACGGTTCGTCTGAAAATGGGTAACGGGGTAAGGGTTGATTTTGTAGGGGCAGGCCCCCGTGCCTGCCCTGATGTTGACCCATGCGCCACAGATATAGACAAAAATGATTTGAAAGGGCAACCACAGGGGATTGCCCCTACAATTTATAGAGGCAATTGATTTTATAAAAGGATTAGGGTAAAGTAAGCAGCAGGGAGGCAAAATATATGCAAACAAATCAAGCAACAGCAGAAGTCTTTTTTACAGCCTTTAAGGCGCTTAAAACCAATGAACAAGAGGCTTTTCTTAAAAAGGTAATAAGCGACCCTGCGCTAAGAGAAGACCTTATTGATATAGCCCTGATTGAGGAAGCAAAGAAGGTCAAGGGTAAGTCAATTACTGCCAAAGGATATTTTGCAAAGCGTCACAAGACAGGGAAGGCTGCTTGAAGAAGTAATTCTTGGATTGTATGACAAACCAAGACCGCATAATTGTAAGAAACTAAGCGGCGGCGGTTCCAGATGGCGTATTAGAGTAGGCGATTATAGAATCCTTTATGAAATTGATGATGCACAGAAGATTGTAACAGTTTATAGGATTGCACACCGTAGAGAGGTTTATAAATAAAAAATTTGGGGGAAAGACGCCTGATTTATTTTTTGGTGTAAAGCAGGGCGGCAAGGAGGCAGATTGGATTTCCTGTGCATTTACAAAAAAATATGAAAACGCTTAAAGAGATAAAAAATATTTTAGCAAAACACATGGAAATCCTTGAGTCTCAATATAAGGTCAAAAGCATAGGTGTTTTTGGTTCTTATATTAAGGGCAGACAAAAAAAGGGAAGCGACCTTGATATCTTGGTAGAATTTTTTGAGCCGGTTAGTCTTCTCAAATTTATTCATCTGGAAAATTATCTTAGTGAAATATTAGGTGTGCGGGTTGATCTGGTTATGAAAGATGCATTAAAACCAAGAATAGGGAAGCACATATTGAGAGAGGTAGTAAATGTATGAAAAGAGAATTTCTGGATTATCTTGATGATATAGTAAATGCAATGAATAAAGTCGAAGATTTTACCAAAGATATGAAATACGAGGAATTCATAGAAGATGATAAAACTACTTTCGCTGTTATAAGGGCTCTGGAGATTATTGGAGAAGCGGTAAAGAAAATGCCGCCTTCCATAAAGAAACAATATCCGCAAATACCATGGAAAGATATGGCAGGCATGAGAGATAAACTTATTCATGAATATTTCGGCGTAAAAACAAAAGTGGTTTGGGAAACGATAAAGCAGGACATTCCTCCCTTAAAACCTTTGTTTCAGAGAATATTGGCAGAAGAAAAATAAATTAAGTTCGTAGATAAGGTTACGGGAATCCAGTTTTTTTAATATGTTACTGCCCGCTTTCGCGGGCATGACATTTTTTCCGATGGAGAGCCAGAGAACCAAATCATGTCGGGCAATATACTCATAGTCGCAGGCGAGGCATCGGGAGACCTCCATGGCTCGAATCTTATAAAATCATTGAAAGAGATAGACCAATCTCTCCTATTTTACGGTATTGGCGGAGAGAAAATGAAGTCTCTTGGATTTCATGCAATTGAAGATTCAAGGGAGCTTGCGGTAGTAGGAATTGCAGAGGTTTTTTTAAAATTAGGCAAACTCTATTCCGCTTTCAGTAAACTGAAAAGGACTCTTGATGAAAAACGACCGGATATTGTTGTGCTCATAGATTTTCCCGGCTTCAATCTCCATGTTGCAAAAGAGGCGAAGAAAAGGAAAATCCCGGTAGTGTATTACATAAGCCCCCAGGTGTGGGCGTGGAAGAAGGGGAGGGTTAAGAAGATAGCAAGACTTGTGGACAAGATGCTTGTTGTCTTTCCATTTGAAGTTGATATTTACAAGAAGACGGGTTTGGATGTAGAATATGTCGGCCATCCGCTGTCAGCCGCAGTATCTTGCCGTCTTTCCAAAGACGATGCGCTGGCTGGACTTGGAATGGCGCGGCATCCTACAATTGCGCTCCTTCCAGGCAGCAGAAGGCAGGAAGTTCTAAGGCTTTTTCCTGTTATACTTATTGCCGCCTCCCTTATAGCAAAAGAGATTAAGGATGTTCAGTTTGTTTTGCCGGCGGCGGATACTATAGAAGACAGCTTTTTAAAGGGTTTCATAAACGGCAATATTCCGGTGAAAATTGTGAGAGGAAGACTCTACGATGCGCTCAGGGCATCGGATGCTGCAATCGTTGCGTCCGGCACAGCTACGCTTGAAACCGCGTTGATGGAAACCCCGATGGTGATTGTCTATAAGCTCTCATTTTTGACCGCTGTTTTAGGCAAGATGTTTGTCCATGTTCGCGATGTGGGGCTTCCAAATATCATAGCCGGAAAAAGAATAGCGCCGGAACTTATACAGGAGGATGCCACCCCTCCGGCAATTGCAGAAAATATTTTGAGGATTTTAAAGGATAAGGCTGCGAGAGAGCAAATGATTTATGAACTTAAAGAGGTTGGGAAAAAGCTGGGCAAAATTGATGCGTCAAGGAATGCGGCGGAAAAGATATACCAAGTAATAAAAGAGTCAGAGAGTCATAGTGTCAAAGAGTCAAAGTTTTTGCTCTGATACTCTGACACTCTGAATCTTTGATAAAGCATTTTATGAAACTCTATCTCCGTCTTTTAAAATTTCTGTTTCATTACTGGGGACAGCTGGCATTGGCAATATTATTCATGTTGACGCTTGCCCTTTCCAACGGTGCAATGGCTTATCTTGTCGGGCCTGTTCTGAAATTTTTATTTACAAACAGCGCAGATGACACCATAAGGCTTGTGCCGTTGGATGTCTTTACATTCGACAGGTCCCAGATGCTGGTGGTTGTGCCCATAGTCATTATACTTGTTGCGCTTATTAAGGGTTTGTCGTTTTTCGGCCAGTCTTATTTTATGGGTTATGTCGGGCAGAGGATCATTACCGACATAAGACAGACGCTTTACAAACATATCCTTAATCTTCCCATTTCTTATTTTACAAAGAACTCAACAGGCGCATTGATGTCAAGGGTTACAAATGATGTGGGTATGTTGCAAAGCACAGCGGCAGATTCGGTTGCAACATTGCTTCGGGAAAGCCTTACGGTTGTGGTGTTGGCCGCTGTGGTCATAAGCAGGGACTGGAAACTTGCGGTAGCAGCGTTTATTGCATTTCCACTTGCCATATACCCGATGTTTAGGTTTTCCAAGAAGATGCGCAAGGTTTCTACGCAAGGTCAGGCAAGCATGGGCGCAATGACAACGCTTCTCCATGAGGCCATAGCCGGCATAAAGATTGTAAAGGCCTTTTGCATGGAGAAATATGAAGAGTTCAGATTTGGCAAGGAGAATGAAAGGTTTTCAAGATTCAGGATGAAGTCAATAAAGGTAAGGGCTATCGCATCGCCCATGATGGAGATGTTCGGCGCGGTTGGTTTTGCCGTTACCATATGGTATGCGGCATACAGAATTCAGAACGGGACGTTGCATCCGGAAGACTTCATATCTTTTTTTGCCGCTGTTCTAATGCTTTATCAGCCAATCAAGGCGCTTAACGGTGTTAATATGAATATCCAGCACGGGCTTGCCGCAGCCGGGAGGGTGTTTGAGCTTTTGGATGTTCCGGGGGAGACAAAGGATAAAGAAGACGCAAAAAAGATTGACAGTATACACGAAGGCCTGGAATTTAAAAAAGTTTCGTTCAGATACGGCGAAAAACTTGTCCCTGCAGGCAGTAAGCAGGGATGGGTTATTAAAGATGTGAACCTCAATGTCAAAAGCGGAGAGGTTGTTGCAATAGTAGGGACAAGCGGCGTTGGCAAGACAACATTTGTAAACCTGCTTCCAAGATTCTATGATGTGAGCCAAGGGGCGATTCTCTTTGACGGCGTGGATATCAGAGATATAACAAAAGAATCGTTAAGGAATCAGATTGCCATAGTTTCCCAGCAGGTTATTTTATTTAATGACACTGTAAAGAAAAATATTGCCTACGGCGATGTTCAAAGGGATGATGCGGATATAATAAATGCGGCAAAGGCCGCCAATGCAGACGGCTTTATTAGAAAGTTGCCGCTGGGATATGATACCATAATCGGCGAAAGCGGCGTCAGGCTTTCAGGCGGCGAGAGGCAGAGGCTCTCTATTGCCAGGGCGATTCTTAAGAATGCGCCTATACTTATATTGGATGAGGCAACATCGTCTCTGGATACGGAATCCGAGATGGAAGTTCAGAAGGGATTGAATAACCTTGTGCAGGGAAGAACAACATTTGTCGTAGCGCACAGGCTTTCTACAGTGAGGAATGCAGACAGGATTATTGTTCTGGCTGACGGCGGAATAAAAGAGATGGGCAGGCATGAAGAGCTCTTAAAACTCGGCGGAGAATATTGCAGGATTTATAAGATGCAATTTCACGGAGGCGAGTTGGAAGTCGGAGGTTAGAGGCACGATTTTTGTTATGAAGAACATATTAAATAAACTTACCATTGCCATAGGGCCCTATATTGCCGCGCTTATCATCAGATATCTGGCAAAGACTATGAGGTTAACCTATATCAATTTTGAGAAGGTATGGGATGATTGGCAAAGGGGCAAAAATGTTATTGTTGCATTTTGGCACGGCAGGTTAATGATGATGCCGCTTGTGTATAAAGGCCGCGGCATAAGCATCCTCGTAAGCCAGCACAGGGACGGCGAATTGGTAAGCAAGACTGTAAAAAGGCTGGGTATAGATTCTGTCAGAGGTTCTACCACAAGAGGGTGGCTCGGCGGGGTAAAAGGGCTTTTAAATGAAATAAAAAAAGGCAAAGATATTGCAATAACCCCAGACGGGCCTAAAGGGCCAAGGTTTAATGCCCAGATGGGAATAATCGGACTTGCAAAGATAACAGGTCTTCCCATAATCCCAATGACCTTCGGTGCCTCAAAAAAAAAACTTTTAAAAGCTGGGATGCCTTCATATTGCCTTATCCCTTTTCGAAGGGCGTATTTATCTGCGGCGAGCCAATCATTGTAAATCGCGATTCATCCGAACAAGAGTTGGAACAAAAGAGACTGGCTTTGCAAAAAAGCCTCATAGAAATTACAGAAAGGGCGGACAGGTATTTCAGTGAACAGTTATCAGTGAACAGTAAAAAAACTGATAACTGATAACTGATAACTGGTACATGTATCTCCTCTACGACATACTTCTCCATCTATCCCTTATTCTCCTCCTGCCGTATTTCCTGTTTAAAATGATTTTTGCCGGGAAATACCGGAAAGGTATGATTGAGAGATTTGGCTTTATAGATGGAGAAAAATTGAAAAACCTTTGCCTTGGAAACGTTGTTTGGTTTCACGCTGTTTCTGTGGGAGAGACCAAGGCGGTTCTGCCGCTTATAAAGCGCCTTAAAGAAAAACGTCCTGGCGTAAAAGTTGTGTTTTCTACGGTTACGGCAACAGGCAATGCGATTGCCGCTAAGCAAGGTTCGGAATGGATTGACAGTCTTATATATTTTCCATTGGATTTTTACAGGGTTGTGAACAGGGTTGTAAGGAAGTTGAAGCCCGAAGCCTTTGTGGTGCTTGAAAAAGAAATATGGCCGAATATCCTCAGGGTTTTGAAAAAAAACAAAGTCCCTGTCATGGTTGTTAACGGCAGTATATCGGACCGTTCTTTCAAAAGATACCAACTCTTCGGTTTTTTCTTTAGAAGGATATTCAAGGATATATCCTGTTTCCTGTGCCAGACAAAAAAGGATGGCGATAAGGCAATAGCCCTTGGAGTGGAACCAGCAAGGGTTATGGTAACAGGAAATATTAAGTTTGACATAGAGCCTCCTGAGTGGAATTCCTTTGACAAGGATGTGCTTTTGAAGAGGCTAAATATAACAGCCGATGATAGAATCCTTGCTGCAGGCAGCACCCATGAGGGAGAGGAAGAGATTATAATGGATGTTTTTAAAAGGCTGGAGGAGGAATTTCCGGATTTAAAACTCATTCTTGCCCCGCGGCACCCTGAGAGATTTCAAGAGGTGGAAAATCTAATCAAGGACGCCGGATTTTCTTTTTTAAAAAGGTCTGAATCTCAAATCTCAAATCTCAAATCTCAAATCTATCCGGAGGTTATTCTTTTGGACACCATCGGCGAACTTTGCAATTTTTACAGTATTTCTGCAATAGCCTTTGTCGGAGGGACTCTTGTAGATATCGGAGGCCATAATCTGCTTGAACCTGCCTTTTACAAGAAGCCTGTAATATACGGCCCCTATCTTAAAAGCTATGCTGAAATGGCTGATATGCTTGAAACCGCAGGCGGAGGCATACGAGTAAATAATGGGGAAGAATTTTTTAATCAAGCAAGCCAGTTGCTATGCGATGAAAGCTATAGGCACAAAGCCGGTCATGCGGCCTATGGCGTGGTTCTTGCCAACAAAGGCGCGATAGATAAATGCCTGAAGGTTTTGGAAGGGTTAATGGTGGAATGAGGGCAATTTTTAGCTTGACACCTGAGAGCATGGCATTATAAATTGAGGCATACTGGAGAACAGGTTAAAGAATTATCTATCGCACAACGGATGAGGATGGGAATGCAAACAACTATTTCGCAGG
>CAZVZI010000098.1:0-6626 GCA_964631455.1 uncultured Thermodesulfobacteriota bacterium
ATTTATTAGTCCTCTTCAAAATCCCTTCAGTCGCCGCCACTACCGCATGTTATGGATTCCTTCCGGCAGCAAAGGTGATTGGGGTCATAGTACACCTGCTAAAAAAAAGACCCTTACCCGGATAAAACCAGGTAAAGGTCTCGTATGTTCATAAGGAACCAGAGGAACCGGGCCAGCATATAGCTGACCGTGTTGACGACTCCTCACACCCGCTCTATGCGGGTTACTACTCCCCTTTACTCAATAGAGTAAAACCGAATTATGGTTTGAGTTTATATGATGTCTCTTTATAATGTCAAGGTTTTTTATCACACCTTTATCAACATATCCATTGTTTATCTTTACCATTACCCTTTCCCCCGTAGCGAATAAAGAAGATATATGTTTACGAAATACGCCAGAAGCAGGGCAATGGCATCCCATCCGAGTCTCATAAACACCTTTTTCTCAAGACGGTAGATGAGCCCTATTACGGCAATTCCGGTCATAAGCGCCGCCATAAAGCCGGTAACAGCATGGTTCGCCGACACGTGGGCAAGGAGCGGGCCTTTTACATAAAATATGTCATCTATGGCAAGGATGAGTATATTGAACATATTGCTTCCAAAGAGATTCGCTATAGCCATATCCGTTGCGCCGATTTTAAGGGCTGAAACAGAGACCGCTACTTCGGGTAAAGATGTAGTTAAAGCTATAAAAACAGTTCCGATAAAACTCCTTCCCAGCCCTGTTTCATCAGCAAGCCTGTCTCCTATAAACGGCAGCCAAGCTGCTGCCCCTACGATAAAGAGGGCATTTATGGCATATTTGACAACAGCCTCTTTTGTGGTTATATGCCCATACTGAATTGTCTGAGCCATATCGCCGACAAATTCTTTTATCCTTTTCTTTTCAAAGAAAAACACGCTCCTTACCCCGATAGCGTAAATCAGAATAATTAAAGGAGTATATATTCCAATGAATCCGATGGCGGGTATATTCTGGTTCGCAAGTATTGAAATGGAGGCAATGCTTATCAGTATTATGCCGAATCCTGCGGAAAGGATATGGCCGCGCTCTGATTCTGAAAATATGGGTTTCTTCCCGTGTAGAATATCCATAAGGGCAATGATTGACAGATTAAAGACGCAGCTTCCCATAATATCGCCGAGGGCTATATTAGGAGTATCTGCAATAGCAACAGAGCTTATGCCGGTAATCAGCTCAGGCAGGGATGTAACGCTTGCCATAAGGACAAGACCAATCCACGCCCTGCCAAGACCGGTCTTTTCAGCAATGACATCGCCATATCTGACGAGCATTGTCCCACAGATGATTATCACAAGGGAGCAAAATATAAATTCCAGCCATATAATCCACATAATTTATGCCTGAGGAAATATTTAAAAACTCTGACATAGCCCTATTTCATCCACACAGCAATAACCCACCAACACCCGATGCTTGCAAAATATCCGAGGGCTATTACCGGCGTCCATTTGAGATGCTCAATGAATGTGTATATCTCTCTGCGGACACCCATTACTGCAACGCCTGCTGCAGAGCCTATTGACAAAAGGCTACCGCCTGTTCCTGCTGTGAGCGTTACAAGAAGCCACTGATTTACATCCATTTCAGGATTCATCTGCAAGATTGCATACATTACAGGTATATTGTCAATAACCGATGAAATAATCCCCACAGATATATTTGCATAAGTATTTCCAAATCCTCCGTATAGGGATTTGCTTAAAAGCGCAAGATAACCGATATACTGAAGCGCGCCGACCGCTGTAAGTATGCCAAAGAAAAAGAGGAGCGTATCAAACTCAACCCTCGCTACCTTGCGGAAGATATTGAACTGCTCTTCGGTTGTTGCATTTTTTTTATGGTCTGCTTTTCTTAAATAGAATCCCATGAACATCAAAAGTCCAAGCCCTGTCATCATGCCGAGAAACGGCGGCAGATGCAGAAATTGATGAAAACTTACTGCAATGGCAATAGTTAGAAAACCCAGAATGATTATCCCCTTTGCGCCTGATTTCATTGCTGCCCTTTTGCCATCTCCTTCAGGGCTTCCTTTTGGGATAAAAAGAAACATAATCACTGCAGGGACAAACCAGTTAACAATGGAAGGAAAAATTAAATGTGAAAATTGGAATGTATCAACCTTTCCTGCTGTCCAGACCATGAGTGTTGTAATATCTCCGAACGGACTCCATGCGCCCCCTGCATTTGCGGCAACAATTATATTTATAAACGATGGCACTATAAACTTTTTCTTTGCGCTTACAGTGCTTACAACAGTTGCCATAAGGAGCGCGCTTGTCAGGTTATCTGCCACAGCAGAGAGAAAAAATGTGATGACACCTGTAATCCAGAAGAGGGAACGATAGCCGAACATGATTTCAGGGATTCAAAAACAAGCCTTTCCTCAAGTGTATTTATGAATGTCATTGCAACAAGGATAAAGAAAAATAATTCCCCGATTTCTCCTATCAGATGCTTGACATGCTCTCCTGCATGGCTTACCCCGTTTGATGTCTCATATATGGCAATGAATGCCCACATGACACAACCCAGAAGGATAACAGGCTTTGATTTTTGAAGATGTAGTTTGTCCTCAAGTATGACAAGGAAATAGGCAAGGATAAATAGAATGAGGCTTAAATAGCCCGCCCATGAGTTTGTCAGAGAATTCATATTATCTCCTTTATATGCTTATTACACCCACCAGTTATAATTCTCAAAATCTTCCGACGGCGCCGTAACCGCCACATATCCCTTTGAAGGCCACCGCTCAAGGCCCCTTTCGCCGCCGTCTACTGTTATAAAAAATCGCATCTCATCGCCCTTTTTCATGCCGAGTTTTTTGAACTGAACTTCTAATTCCACCACATCCTTTGCGGCGATGGAGTTTATTTTCTGTTTTTCCGTAAACTCGCCTGTGGCGCTGTCTTTCTCCAGTATCTTTGCATCCGCCTTTTCACCCTCCACTGATATCTTAATCCTTATTGTGTTCGGAAAGAGGAAATTTATCAGCACATCCCATTTCCCCTCATATGGGACCTGCCCCTGAATGCCTCTATCAGGGGTAATCTCATGTGTATAGTCAAATCTCAAGAATAATGATTTCAGATTGAAGCCGTAAGAAATGCTGTCAACAATGCCGCCTCTGGCCTCCCTGTGCATGGCAGCGCCATAATCAGTCCTTTCAAGCCTGCCGGCAGAAAGCCATTCAAAATAATTGGAAATCTCTCCGTCAATTGCAGGATTGATGAATGCCGTTGGTTTTACCGCCGGCTCATATAGCTTTTCCTCCAGCATTATCGGAACATCCAGAGACAGAGGAGGCTCTTTTCCGATAAGGGAATATACTCTTTTTATATGCCTTCTGAAGAGCTCATCAAACTCTTTATCGCTCATGGACGAGTGTTCGTCGCCATACCACCAGAACCAGTCGCTCCCTTCTGCCGCATAAATCTCTTCCCATGCCAGCGTTATTTTATCTTTACTGCCCTTAAACTCGCCGGATTGTTTTGCAATGGCAGTGTATTCAACGAGGGCGTCTCTTGCGTCTTTCAAATAATCCCATGCGGTATTATCTTCGCTGTGCCCTATCCATATCTTGAAATTGTGATTTATCCATGAGCCTGAATAAAGCTCCGGCAGTTCTTGCTTTGGAGGATATTCGTTCAAATGCTCGCTTACAGTTACCAATCTGAGCAAGGGGTTATTTGACAACCTCTCATACAAGGCATTTAAAAAATCCCTTCCGTCATTCTTATAATATTCCCAGGCATTCTCGCCATCAAGGATTATGCTCACAAGACAGCCTTCCGTATCTTTTAGCGAATCGCGTATTTTAACAAGCCTGCCTATAAAATCTTCCGCTGCTTTTTCCACATCCCATGTTGTATAGACAAATCCTATAAGGTCGGAAAGGATATGGTCTCTGAATATAATGGAAAGCCTCTTTCCGTCCTCTGCCGCCAAGTATGGCTTGTATAATATTTCCGGATCAAGACAATGACCTATGCTATCTCTTTTTATGGCCGTTTTCAGGGAATTTGCCAATATCTCTTCATCAGTAGCAATCCAGTTGACGCCTTGATTTGCTATAATCGGCACAATCGCCTCGCTTACAGAACCTTCGGACGGCCACATGCCATTGGGCTTTCTGCCGAATGTTTGCTCATGCAGTTTTATGCCCCTTTTAATCTGCTCAGCAGCGTCTTCAGGGCAGATGAATCTTTTTTGAGGCAACTCTATGCCGGGCATGGCTGTCTTTGCCGAATCGCTGTCGCAGAGCAAAGGAAGTATCGGGTGATAATATGGAGAGGTTGAAATTTCAATAATCCCCTTTTCCTCCATTTCCCTGTATTTAGGCAATATCTGTTTGATTATGTCTCTTTGTTTTGCTATAAGTTTCTTCTTTTCTTCTTCTGTAAAGCCCCTCTTCTTATCTTCAAGCCCTTTCAGAAATCTGTCGCTCTCCCGCAGGCACGGGTCTATCCACGCAAGATTGAACAACACTTGCAGGTCAAGAAAATCCTGCTCGGAAAACCAACGAATGGCGCTGTCAATTCCCTCGTCATCATGATAAAACCCGCGTTTTTTAAGCAATTCCCAATATCCATGAAACGGCCTTATCATATTCTCCCAGTTCGCAAGAAAAAAATTCCTCATGATGAATCTCTTATCATCTATTGTTAAATCTGAAGCCGGTTTCAATGTTAAATTTAAAAATTTGTCGGACGCCCCGGCCTCTGCATAATCATTTATCTGCTCTATTAAAGAAGGCACCAGATTAAAGGTCTGATGAAGGGACGGGAATTTTTCAAGTATTGCGACCATATCATGGTAATCCTTTGTTCCATGCAACCTCACCCAGGGAAGGACATATTCACCTGTAAAAGGGTCTTTATATAAGGGCTGGTGCATGTGCCAGAGGAAGGCTATATTGAGCGGTTTCATAATTATTGTTGCGAGTGTGAACAGGGTATATCAGGCAAGGCAAGATTAACAGAAAATATCATGGAAAGGCAAATAAAAAGGGGGGTTCAATGCTTGGGGAAAAGAAGAGGGTTGAAAATTGTTCTCTCACCCTCCTCCGTAGTGCGACCCTTCAGGGTCGCCTTTTGCGAGGCTAAAGCCTCGCAGGGCATTCCCCCTTATCAAAGGGGGTTAGGGGGTTGTGTTTTTTGTCTGTGCTGTCGGGAGTTGCCTCCTGACAGCGTGGCAGGTGGAAACACCTGCCACCACAACAAGACCAAAGGGTAAAACTACTTAGTCATCGCACAGCGAAACCCGTAGGAGAGGTAGTCCCGGACGAACGGGTAGTTCCAGTTGCGGTACGCCGCCCGCGTGTTCCTCGGATTATTGCCCCATGAGCCGCCGCGAAACACGCGCTTCTGTCCGCTATTTGCTCCCGTTGGATTATTCTTCGGACTGCTTTTGTAATAGTCCTCATCATACCAGTCATTCACCCATTCCCATACATTGCCTGTCATGTCATACAGCCCAAGTCCATTGGGCGCCTTTTGTCCTACTGGATGTGTTTTCTTTCCTGAATTCTCATTATACCATCCTACAGAATCAAGGTTATTGCCTCCTGAATATTTCTCTTTCTTGCCGCCACTTCTCGCAGCGTATTCCCATTCTGCCTCTGTGGGAAGGCGATACAACCCCCTGCCCCCCTTTGTTAAGGGGGAATCTTTTAATCCCCCTTTGTCAAGGGGGACAGAGGGGGTTGTTTTCTCATTGAGTTTGTTTATAAACTCCTGCGCATCGTTCCAACTTACTTGCTCAACAGGGCAGGTATCGCAGTTTTCGAATTCTGATGGGTTGTTTCCCATTATTGCAGTCCACTCTTTTTGTGTAACCTCATATTTGGCCATGTAAAAATCATCAACACATACTTCATGGACTGGCTTTTCTTCACTGTCTCCATCTCCGAATGTATCTCCCATCTGGAAGCAGCCCCCTTTGACGAAGACCATCCTCTTTTCCAATGGCAGTTTCAATTCTTCTTCTACCTTTCGTATTTTTTCTGCTTCTGCCCTTCGCTTTTTTTCTTCTTCTGCCTTTCTTTGTGCTTCTAATTTTTTTCTTTCTGCCTCTACTTTTGCCATATATATATTATATGCCTTCTCTGTGAGCAATTTACTAACCTTCCCCGTAGGCTCTTTTAAAATTAACGCCCCTTCTTTATCCATGGAAACCTCAAACACCATAGCGCCTTGTCCAAACATGCTTTTAATGTCCATCCTTATATGATTATCATCAATAAATTTATAATCGCCTACCCCGGAACCTATAGTAACAGTCCCCTCCTTAAAAAATTCAACAGTAGTTCCATCCTTTTCAAACCACTTCCCAAGAATCTGACTCTTCAAACCAAACGCCTCAGAATACGGGATAATAACAAAGGACAAAACAAAAACCAAAAAAACCAACGTCATTCCCAAAACCTTTAAATACCGTTTCATTTCTTTTCCCTCCTTTCTGTCATTTCATTATCCATTTGCTTTTAATCTATTTTCTCCTCACCGTATCACCGGCACATTGCGGAGTAGTAGGGTGGGCTCTGCCCACCAAAATTGTAGCACAATCAAAATAAAATGGTGGGCAGAGCCCACCCTACC
>CAZVZI010000099.1:0-1764 GCA_964631455.1 uncultured Thermodesulfobacteriota bacterium
GATGGATTTCCTCCTCTGAAAGATTCTGAGTGTCCCTGCCTACAATATTGGAAAGCCTTTTCCTTGCATTATCAAGATGCCCCCCCTCCCTTGCCCTCCCCCCTTGCGGGGGAGGGTTGGGTGGGGGGGAAGCCTTTTCAATCTCCCCTATAACTCCGTACGCCTCCTGATGCAGGGATTTTATAGAAAGGGTGGTATAGGCGATAAAGATAGCTAATAGCTGATAGCTGATAGCTGATAGCTGATAGGCAAGATGCAATAAAAACCATGTAAAACCCAATACGGTCCCAACAACGAAAATAAAAAGAAAAATTCCGCCAATCTTTTCAGTTGTTGGGGTTTTCACAAGCAGCCGTATTTTGTTTTCAAAGAATGTGATTGATGCGCCAATCCATTTTACAGGATGCGGAAGCCATCTCGGATCGCCAAGGATTAAATCAAGGAGATAGGCAAATAAGATGGTGAAAAACAGCGAGTGAGTTGAAAACAGACTAACGGACGGCATATGCGGTCAAAAACAGAACGATTATCCCAGATATCAAAATAACAGCATTCAGTATCATTGAATTCCGGTGAATGGCTTTAAATTGGAGCCTGAGCGACTCTTTTTGGGTTTGGTCTTCTGTTGCGCGAATTTGCGCCTTGACCTCTATCGCATTCTTGCCGACTACCTTGCCTGAATAAAAAACAAGCCCTGTCATCAAAACAAGCAAGCCGATTCTTATCCACGGGTAAGCCTTTTCCTGAAAAGACAATATCGCTATGGTCAGCAAAGCCGTTATGCTGCATATGTAGCCTATCATCCAGTATTTGGGAAAAATGTCTCCGACCACATCGCCTGCGGTCTCTCTGGGCAAGATTTTAAATATGCTTGGCGCTGCAATGAATGAAAAGAACATTATGCCGCCGAGCCAGATAACCAGAGAAAGCAAGTGAATGAATCGAATAATTGTAATCATGTATTTTATTGAAGCTCCGCCACCAAACCGCTTCCGCCTGCTATCGGGGCTTCAAGCGTAACCTCAGCGCTCCCATCATCCTTATATTCTTCTTTAACAACCGTCGCACCTTTGATAAAGCCTTCTATGCGGGTTATTTCTATGTGCTTTTCATCAAGATATTCTTTCATGCCCCTGTCCGGAGGCATCTTCATCTTGAGTATTATTTCCAGGAGATTTCTCTGCGCCTCCACAGTTGCCGCGCGCATGGCAAGGATTTTTGCCTGTGCCGGATTTGTTATATGCTTTGGCGGCAGGCCACGCCCCACAGCAGTTATTAGCCCCTTCTGCCAATCAACACCTTCTACTGCTGACACAACAAGCACACCCTTGTATGCCTCTGCAAACTCCACAGGCGCGGTTTCAACAGACGCGGTTGTCTCTCCCTTTTTTTCGCTGACTGATGCCGCAGCCTTATCCTCTTTCTTATTGCAAGCATACAACAGAAAGACTGTCAGTATAATTGCCAAAACCTTTAACTCTTGAACTCTAAAACTCATAACTACCCCTCCTCTCTGACCTTTCTCAATGTCTTCTTTTTTGCTGTCTTTTTCTTTTGCTCAAGCCGTTTTAGCTTCTGAGACTGCGAGAGTTTGGTTGGGATGCGTTTTTTAGGCTTATAATACAACTTTGCAATAGCCCTCTCAAGCCTCTCCATCGCTATTTCCCTGTTAAGATGCTGGGAACGTCTCTCCGATGCCTGCGCAATAATTCCCGTTGGGATATGCCTAATACGCACAGCTGTGGCGGTTTTATTCTTGTGTTG
>CAZVZI010000099.1:1774-6583 GCA_964631455.1 uncultured Thermodesulfobacteriota bacterium
TTGATAGCCATACCTAGCCAAAACAGGATTTAAGATTACTATCTTTTAAAAAGCCTCTCAACCAACTCATGCCCTTTTTCTACAAACAAACCGCTTGCCTTTGCCTCATTTTCCGAAAATGCCTTGCCGTGATTATCATTGCAAGGATACAGGGCAAACGGCACCGCGTCCCGTGTGTGCGTCTTTTTTACGAGGGGCGTAGGATGGTCGGGAAGCACAAGCATCCTGTAATTCTTGAATTGCGATAAGCCATCAATCACCCTTCCGACAACCTCTTTATCAAAATCCTCAATAGCTTTTATCTTGCCTTTTAAGTCGCCGTTATGCCCAGCCTCATCCGGCGCTTCAACATGCACGCAGACAAAATCCCTTGTCTCCAACTCCTTGAGCGCATACTCGGCCTTGCCGCGGTAATTGGTGTCAAGATAACCCGTTGCGCCTGGAACATTCACCACCTTCAACCCTGCATATATGCCAAGGCCTTTGAGCAGGTCAACTGCCGATATAATTGAACCTTCAATGCCGAACCTTTGTTTCAATGTCGGCAGCTTGGGCGCCCTCCCCTGTCCCCAGAGCCAGATGGAATTTGCTGGCTTATGCCCAGCTTCTTCCCGCTTGATATTCACCGGATGCTCCTTGAGCATCATCTGCGAGGCATTCATCAGTTGTATGAATTTTTCAGAGCCTTTGCCTTTCGGCAGATAGTCCTTTATCTCTTTGCCGGAAATATCATGTGGAGGCGTTGTCTCAAGGCCGTCTGGACCGCCGCTCCACACCATAAGATGCCGGTAGCTCACACCCGGATAAAACCTCACCCCTTGTTTGCCAAGCTCCTTATCTATATCTTTTATAATCTCTTTTGCTTCATCGGTCGTTATATGGTCTGCGCTGAAATCATCCATATAAACCCTGCCGTCATTCTGGCTCAAGGCAACCAGATTGCACCGAACAGCAAGATCATCGACTGCCAGTTTAACGCCTATGCTTGCAGCCTCCAACGGAGACCTGCCCGTGTAATACTTTGCAGGGTCGTAGCCTAATACGCTTAAGATGGCCACATCGCTGCCCGGCGGATAACCGTCAGGAACATTTTTCACAAGGCCTATGGAGCCCTTTTGAGCAAGCATATCCATGTTAGGAGTATTGGCCGCCTGCAAAGGCGTTTTGCCGCCCAACTCTTTAATGGGGTCATCGGACATCCCGTCGCCTATCAAAATAATGTATTTCATATTGCCGATTTCTCCAGCTAACAGATTTAAAGAGTTTTTATTTTACCGCTAAAAAAATCTATTTACAAGATTTTGTTTGGCTTTTTGTTGACTTTTAACTATCCATGACATTAAAATGTTATTGTACTTATGGATTTCACCCCTTTTCTCATATCATGGAACATAACCAAGAGATGTAATCTCAGGTGTGTCCACTGCTACCTTGACGCCGTAGAATTGGAACAAGGCGCAGGGGAACTTGCCACCCATGAGGCGAAAAAGATTATAGACGAGATAGCCTCTGTCAACCCGCAGGCAATGCTCATTCTCACAGGCGGCGAACCCCTGCTCAGGAATGACTGTATGGAGTTGACCCGGTATGCATCGGATAAAGGCCTGATGGTTGTAATGGGAACAAATGGAACACTCCTTAATGACCCAACTGTAGAAAAAATGATAAGAAGCGGCGTCAAAGGTGTTGGAATAAGCCTTGACTCCATAGCTCCAAAATATCATGACAAATTCAGGGGATTGGAGGGGGCATGGGAAAAAACCACCGCCGGCATGGAGATTTTAAAAAAACACGGCCTTGATTTTCAAGTGCAGGTAACCGTAACAAAGGATAATTATTCGGACATACCGGCCGTAATAGAATATTCATATAAAAAAGGCGCCAGGGCCGCAAACATTTTCTTTCTCGTCTGCACCGGCAGAGGACAGGAGATGACAGACATAACGCCACAGCAATATGAGGAAACGCTTACATATCTTGTAAAGGCAGAAAAAGATTATGAAGGAAAGATGATGGTAAGGGCAAGGTGCGCCCCTCATTTTCTAAGGATTGCACACAAACTGAATCCTGAAAGCCAGCTTCTTAAAGGCGCAACAAGCGGCTGCATTGCAGGCACAGGATATTTCAGGATTACGCCTGAGGGAGATGTGACGCCATGCCCGTATATGCCGACAAAGGCAGGCAACTTAACTACTGCAAGCCTCTCACATATATGGGCAACGGCTCCAGTCTTTCAGTCCCTCAGAAATCCAAAATATGAAGGACGGTGCAAGGATTGCGATTATAACGAAGTCTGCGGCGGGTGCAGGGCAAGGGCGCTCGCAGCCACTTCCAACATCATGGGAGAGGACCCGTGGTGCGAGTATGAACCGGAGGGGAAAAGAGTCAGAGAGTCAGAGAGTCAAAGAGTCAAGGTCACAGAAAAAATAATCTGGACAAAAGAGGCGTCTGAACGGCTCACCAAAGCGCCCTTCTTTTTAAGGGCAATGGTAAAAAAGGGCGTTGAAAGATATGCAAAAGAAAAAGGCTTGAAAGAGATAACCCCTGATATTATGGCTGAGATTAGAAAAAGGGCGGGAAGGTAAGGTTAATCTATTTTGAGAGATGAGCATTTATGGGCAACATCGCCAACACTCATCTCTCACAATGATATCGTATCTTATCTTTTCTTGCTTGCTGATCTGACCAGTAAAAGCTCTCCGCCAAAAACCAATAAAGCGACAAAAACAGGGATAATATATACCCACTTAGATGTAGAAGGCTTTAGGAGCAGCCAATGCCATGTTGTCATTACATGCTTGGAGCCGGTTTCCCCGTTGCTTCCATCCCATGCAGCGAATGCAATAGGCGTATACTTTCCTTCTACAAACTGGATGTCTTTGTCCTTTTCCTCTGTGGCAAGCGGCCTTTTTATGACAACCTTCCATGTGCCGTTATTGTAAGCCCCAGCAGCCTTCAGCCCTGCTTTTGCGGCGTCTCTTTGTTCTATCTTCTGGAAACCATTGGTGTTGAGTAGTTTTACTATCTCGGAAGAATCTTTTGCGCCGCTTTTCCACTGCCAGATATTCACAGGCTTGGCGCTGTCACCCATGCCGAAATATGGTTTTTCCATCTCTTCAGGAATAATTACAGGAAACTGAACAGCCACGCTGTCTTCAAGCACATCTCCTTCTCCCACCTCTTTTGCCTTTTCATCCCCTGGGATGCTCTTAGTCCTGTCATCCCACTCAAGGAGTATGGCAACCTCTTTGTCATTATAAAATGCCCTGGCTGTAATGCTGTCTATCGTAGGGGTAAAGAATCTCTCCTTTGCAATTATCTGGGGAATAAGATAGAAGCTTGTGGGTTGCGCCTCTGTCCACTTGGGATCGTCAATCTTGGAAGGCAAGTCCCCTTCAAGCCTTATCACCTTGAGAACCGTATCATCCTTTGGCCTCTTTACATCATCTGCAATGGACACGGCATAATTTGCAACATGCCATCTTTCTTCTTCTGAAAGGGTCTTTTTGCTGGACGGGTCTGCAAAAGACGGCATCTGTGTCCCGGGAATTCCGTTGCTTATACGGGTATAAATCTCTTTCGGGTCATTATTCACCCTGAATGTCCACGGCTTGCTCAAATTTCTCGGCCATGTCCTGAAACCAATGTCGTCCTTTAATTTCTTTGTGGCATCGCCCTTGCCTTCCTCGCCATGACATTCGGCGCACATATTTTTAAATATCTCTTTGCCTTTTTCAATGCTCTCTTTTGATGACTTTATCTGGTTTTTATAATCAATGGGCCCTTTGGCAGGCTGTTCTAATCCGCTAAATGTCTTGATATACGCAACAAGTTCCCACCTCTCCTGTTCTTTAAGCACATCATCCCAATCGGGCATTGATGTGCCTGACATGCCTTTCCAGAGGGAGATATGATTCATGCCGCCGCTTATCATCCTGAAGATGTCTTCATCTGCCGGGGTTATCTCGTCAAACGGAGTTGTCTTGAATTTATACCAGCCTGCGGTTAAATCCCTTGGCGGAGGGTTTAAAAATTTGCCTGCCGGGCCATCGCCAGCCCCTTTGTCGCCGTGGCACCACCAGCATTTTTTATCGTATATCGTTTTTCCATTTTCTTTATTGCCCTGCGCTGCCCATGCCTGAATCGACATCAGCATTATGCTTAAGGCAAATAAAAACAGGAGTTTTCTCTTCATATGTTTTTAACCATCCTTTTATGTAATTTACGATTTATTTCGCCCACGACCTCGGCACATAGCCGGTATAATTATACAGGAAGAGTATTACCTTCCAGACCTCGTCTTCTGTAATAAAATTTTCCCATACAGGCATGGAGGATATCCACGGAGCGCCTTCCTTGGGAAGTCCGGGCCCGCCTGTTGAAATTCTCCAGAACAGGAATGACTCCTGCAATTGCGCAATGGTTCCCACATCTGTAAAGTTTGCAGGCAACGGGTTAAAGCCATGAGCATAATGGCCTCTGCCGTCCAACTTGTCGCCGTGGCAATAGAAGCAATTTTTAAAATAGACCTCTCCGCCTTCTTTAACCAGTTGTGCAAACTTGGCAGGGTCTTCCTTTTCCAGTTTTCTATATGGGTTTTCAAGGGTCATCAGATTAAATGTCTTGCCAAAGACTTTAACCGTTGACGGCGGCGCAGGATGGATAGACCTGAGCTCCACAGGCGCCTCATAGCTTGGCTTTAATTGCGCGTATGTTATGCCGGCTGCCACAATAGGAACTATCACAAATACAATGTTTCTTAATGTCTTTTTGTCGGGGTTTTCAATCATTCTTTTTATCGGACCGACA
>CAZVZI010000100.1:0-6581 GCA_964631455.1 uncultured Thermodesulfobacteriota bacterium
GCAATGCAGAGCCCTTGCTGCCTTTATCCCTTTTAAATTCTATCGGTTCAGGAAGATGTTTCTCAGGGTCAAACTCTCCTCCCCTGTTATATTTTGGCTTAAGGGTCATATCTACCAATCCTTCATCACTATACCCTTTCCTTGAAGCAAGGATTACAGCATCAATGGCGTGATGGAGGGTATTGCCTCTTTCTTTTTTAAATCCCCACCACCTCCTGAAATATGCAGTGTATATGCCGCTCTGCCTTTCTACAGGTAAATTTTCATTGCCAGTCAATTCTTTCAGTCTATCCCTCATGTGCCTCCAGCCGATAGAGGCATGGGACATATATTTATTGAAATCTAATGTCTTGATATTATTTCTTGCGTCTTCAAGAATCTTTTTCTTTAAATCATTTTTGATTAAGGACACTATTTCTGGTTTAGGCAGGATTCCACTTTCTAACGGAGTTCTCCCCTTTTTATTTTCATTACATACAGCGCAACATGCTACTAAATTTGCAAAGATATTTAAGCCCCCGGACTTTCGGGGAAATATGTGGTCGTCATGGGCATTGGATATGTCAATAGCCTTTCCACAATAAATACATCTGCCATCTGTTTCTCGAAGAAGGGCTTCTTTTCTGGTCTCTTTGCCTTCCCTTGGCCCTTTACCATATTCTTCTTTTGCCAATCGCTTCTTGCCCTGTGTTTTGGCGGCTATATCAAAATTGTTGCTTTCCATTACCACTCTGTTAATCGCAAATTTTGGCATTATCTCGTCTTTAATAACAGAAAGGACATTTTCAATTTTTGTTTTTAAGGATGGTGCAAGACGGAAAACCTTTCGCTCCTCTTTGGTATGCTCAGTGTGTTCAAGGATATGTTTTTTGCAGAAGACCGTTCTACCTGAAAGCTTGTTATCCGCTATATCATAAACCTGCTTCCTAATATGTTCATTAGTCTTATGTCTTCTGAAAAATGATTTAACTTCTTCCCTCCTGTTTTTATCAAGCACAGCATCTTTGAGATTATCCTTTTCAGATTGTTCTATAGGGAAAAATCTGACTATATTTTCTATAAGCAAATCTCTTGCATTCTTTCTTAGCGGTGTATTAACTCCGCAATCTTCTACCTTACATTTAGTTAAAATCCTGTTATTGAATCTTTTAGGTCGGTACTGTTTATTAAAAATCCTTTTAACCCTTTTTATCTGCTCGTCTTTCGCCCCTCCATCAATCATTATTTTGCAGACATCTTTTAAAACTTCTTCCCTGTGCCTTGAATTTCTTTTTGTCTCTTCCCATTCCTGTTTCTCTTTTTCCCACTGTTTACGCTCTTCTGCATCCATTGCCTCTATTTGTTCGGGAGTCTTTTCTTCAGGCATATCAGCGTAATCATAACCTCTCTTATGGGCAAGGCTGTAAACCGTTTTAAATGTTGCTGTGGATTCGTTATATCCAATACTTTTTAGATAGTTTTTGAGTTCTCTCAAACGCTTCTTTTTGGTTTGAGCGGTTCTTCTGATACCTCTTTGCTCCCTGCGGCCTTTGAGAATATCAGCGACATCGTCCCGCATCATCACTCTGTTTGCATATAATACCTGATTATGCCTTCGGTCAACAACCGCAAGACCAGTGTATTTGCCACCGTAATCAATGCCTAAAACAATTTCTCTTTCCATAGATTTTGTCCCCTTTAATCCCTACCCCACAAAGGAATTGGGTAGATTAAATGAATTACCCCGCCTTGTAGGCGGGGTAATTCACTGATAAATTGCATTAAAACTAAAACACCTTCCACCCTTGTTTTTTCCACCGGAAATAATCTTCCAGTATCTTTTTGTGATCAAATGCCAGCGGCTCAGGCAAATTATCCTCGGTAAAAATGTCTATCCCCTTTGCATCATCTCTTGCCTGCGGAATTCCCTCAGCCTCCGCAACAAAAACAGTAGCGATTGTATGAAATCTATTATCCCTTTTGGGATCTGAATAGGAATGAAGCTGGCATTTGAGCCTTACCTTGAGCGATGTCTCTTCCAGCGCCTCCCTTTGAGCCGCCTGTTCAAGGGTTTCTCCGTAATCCACAAAACCTCCGGGAATTGCCCAGCCAAAAGGAGGGTTTTTTCTTTGGATAAGGACAATGCCAAATCCCCCCTCCCCCCCTTTTCAAAGGGGGGAGGGGTACCCATCCGAAGGATGGGTCGGGGGATTTGCAGTTCTATGATGATGTCAACGGTTGGGAAGGGATTTCTGGGATTTTTCATTGAGGGGAAATATTTGGTAGAGACGCATTTAATGGGTTATAACCCGGTCGGTTGGCTCTGCCACTGGCATTTCCATTGCTTCCTTTTCCTGAACCTTTTTAAATATCTCTTCGGGTTTTTCCAATACCAGCGCTTGTCTTAACACATCATCCATATGCTCCACAAAACAAATTTCCATTTTTTTCAGGATGTCGGCAGGTATATCTTTTATTTCCTTTTCATTTTCCTTCGCCACAATGCCCTTTGGTATCAACCCCCTGTGCGCGGCAAGGTTTTTTTCCTTCAACCCGCCGATTGGAAGAACCTTTCCGCGGAGCGTAATCTCTCCGGTCATGGCGATATTTTTTCTCACAGGAACCTTCATCAGGGTTGAGGCGATGGCCGTGGCCATGGTAATGCCGGCAGACGGCCCGTCCTTGGGTATGGCGCCTTCAGGCACATGGATGTGTATATCGACCTTCTGGTAAAAATCCTTGTCTATGCCAAGCACATCCGCCCTTGAACGAATATATGTAAGCGCCGCCTGTGCGGATTCCTGCATTACGTCTCCAAGCTTTCCGGTTATAATCAGTTTGCCTTTGCCGGGCACCACTGTTACTTCTATTGATAAGAGGTCCCCTCCGGCCTCTGTCCATGCAAGGCCGGTTGAAACGCCTATTTCATCTTTCTCCTCTATCTTGCCGTAGCTATATTTTGGTATTCCGAGATATTTAGCCAGGCCTTTAGCAGAAACAGATACCTTTATGTCCTTGCCCCTCTTAAGAACTTCCTTTGCAACCTTTCTGCAAATAGAGGCGAGTTCCCTTTCCAGATTCCTTACGCCTGCCTCTCTTGTCCATCTTCTTATGAGAGCCAGAACTGCGCCGTCAGGAATTTCAAGATTGGTATCAGAAAGCCCGTGCGCCTTCAATTGTTTCGGCATAAGAAATCTTTTAGCTATGTGGAGCTTTTCCATTTCCGTATAGCCGGCTATCCTTATTATCTCCATCCTGTCTAACAGGGGATATGGAATGCCCTGAAGGCTGTTTGCCGTGGTTATAAACATCACCTTGGAAAGGTCATAGTCTAAGTCAAGATAATGGTCGTTAAAAGAATGGTTCTGTTCAGGGTCTAAAACCTCAAGCAGAGCCGATGCAGGGTCGCCTCTGAAATCCGTAGACATTTTGTCAACTTCGTCCAATAAAAAAACCGGATTATTCGCGCCTGCCTTCTTTAAAGACTGGATTATCCTTCCCGGCATAGAGCCTATATATGTCCGTCTGTGGCCTCTTATCTCCGCCTCGTCCCTTACCCCTCCGAGGGATAAGCGGACAAACTTTCTGTTTGTCGCCCTGGCGATGGATTTTGCAAGCGATGTCTTGCCAACACCCGGAGGGCCGACAAAACATAATATCGGGCCTTTCATCTCCTCTACAAGGCCGTGGACGGCAAGATGCTCTACAATCCTCTCCTTGACTTTTTTCAAACCGTAGTGGTCTTCTTCAAGGTATTTCTCGGCTTCAGTTATGTCCTTTTTCTCTTCCGTCACCTCTGCCCAGGGCAGGGATAAAAGCCAGTCAAGATAGTTTCTCACCACAGTAGCCTCGGCAGCCATTGGAGCCATGAGTTTGAGTTTTTTAAATTCCTGTTTCGCCTTCTTGGCGGCCTCCTTGCTCATCTTCTTGTTTTTTATCCGCTCTTCAAGCTCATTTAGCTCACTCTTGAATTCATCCTTTTCGCCAAGCTCTTTCTGTATGGCCTTCATCTGCTCGATTAGATAATACTCTTTCTGGGTCTTTTCCATCTGCTTCTTGACCCTGTTTCTTATCCTCTGCTCAGCCTCAAGTATCTCTATCTCGCCCTCCATGAAACCATAGAGCCGCTCAAGCCTGTGCGTGGCATTGGTCAGTTCCAGAATGGCCTGTTTATCCTGAAGCTTTATCAGGGTCGTCAATGGAAGCTACCGACATTATCATCTCAGGGGGTATTTTCTTGTTGAGCTTTACATATATTTCAAACGCCTTGGCTACATTTCTTATAAGCGCCTCTGTCTCTATGGTCTCATCTGTTTCCTCGGCTATCTCGGCAACCTTGACCATAAAGCATTCCTTGGAAGGGATAAATTCCTTTATCTGCGCCCTTTTCTTTCCTTCCACAAGCGCCTTCACGCTTCCGTCAGGCAGCCTTAAAAGCTGCAATATGCTGCCCAAAGTGCCAATCTTGTATATATCATCAGGCGCCGGGTCGTCTGTTTTTGCCTTCTTCTGCGCAGCCAGCAAGACGCTTTTATCCTGAGACATGGCAAGCTCCAGGGCCTTTACAGACTTATCCCTGCCCACAAAAAGCGGCACAACCATATGCGGAAAAACAACTATATCCCGCAAAGGTATGAGGGGGACAGAAAACTCTTTTACTTCTTCTAAATCTTTATTCGCTTTAAAAAACATTGGACACCTCGTTAACTACAGTAAGCTGTCAGCAGTAAGCAGTTTAAAAACTGCTCACCGTTCACTGCTTACTGCTCACTGTATTTATGCTGATTCGGCCTTCTTCTCATACACCATTATCGGGTTTCCCCTGCCGAGTATCATATCTTCATTGACAAGACATTCCCTTATATTAGTCTGCGACGGCATTTCATACATCACATCCAGCATGGCATTCTCAAGGATAGCCCTAAGCCCTCTGGCACCTGTCTTTCTCTTCATAGCCTCTCTGGCAACTGCCGAAATGGCGCTGTCTGTGAATTTAAGTCTTACATTCTCAAACTCAAACAGCTTCTGATACTGCTTCACAAGGGCATTGCGCGGCTCTGTAAGTATTTTAACAAGGGCGTTCTCATTCAGTTCATCCAGAACAGCCAAAACAGGGAGCCTTCCGACAAATTCCGGTATCAGGCCGTATTTCAATAAATCCTCAGGCTGAATCTCCTTTAAAAGCTCATTGACATTTCTTTCTGTTTTCTTTTTTATATCTGCGCCAAAACCAAGCGTCTTTTTGCCTATCCTCTGCTGTATGATATTCTCCAATCCTGCAAAGGCTCCGCCGCATATAAAAAGTATGTTTGTCGTGTCAACCTGCAGGAACTCCGTTTGAGGATGCTTCCTGCCGCCCTTTGGCGGAACATTTGCAAGAGTCCCCTCAATTATCTTTAAAAGCGCCTGCTGAACCCCTTCGCCTGAAACATCCCTTGTAATAGAGGGGCTGTCGGATTTTCTTGATATCTTGTCTATCTCGTCAATATAGACAATTCCCTTCTGGCACTTGTCTATTTCATAATTGGAATTCTGCAACAGGCTTAAGATTATATTTTCAACATCCTCGCCCACATAACCGGCCTCTGTCAGGGTTGTAGCGTCGGCAATTGTGAATGGCACATTCAATATCTTTGCAAGGGTCTGCGCAAGGAGCGTCTTGCCTGAGCCGGTTGGGCCGAGGAGAAGTATATTGCTCTTCTGAAGCTCAACGCCGCCCATATTGAACTTCTTTTCCCTGCTTTCAATCCTTTTATAATGATTATGAACGGCAACGGAGAGTATCTTCTTTGCCTTTTCCTGTCCTACAACATATTCATCAAGTATCTTTTTAATCTCCGCGGGTTTTGGAACAGAGAGTTCCCTGGCATGCGCCAGATCATCTTTCTCATATTCCTCGCCGATTATATCATTGCAGAGTTCTACGCACCCATCGCATATATATACCATTGGGCCGGCAATCAATTTTCTTACCTCGGCCTGGCTCTTGCCGCAGAATGAACAGGTCAGGGCGTCGTTTCCTCTTTTTTTCTCCACTGTCCTCCCCTCCTCTCTTACCTTCTCTTCTCTATTACTGCGTCAATTATACCATATTCCTTTGCCTGCTCGCCAGCCATAAAAAAATCCCTGTCAGTATCCCTGCTTATCTTATCCATCGGCTGGCCGGTGTGTTTTGCAAGTATCTGATTCAACTCCTCCCTGAGCCGGAGTATCTCCTTGGCCTGAATGCCTATGTCGGTTGCCTGGCCCTGCGCGCCTCCAAGCGGCTGATGTATCAAAATCCTTGAATGAGGCAGGGCAAATCTTTTGCCCACAGTCCCGCCTGCCAGAAGAAGGGCTCCCATGCTGGCAGCCTGACCCATGCAGGTTGTTGAAACCGGCGGTTTAACATACTGCATTGTGTCATATATCGCAAGCCCGGCGCTTACAATTCCACCGGGGGAATTTATATACAGGTGTATCTCCTTGTCAGGGTCTTCGGACTCCAGAAAGAGCATCTGGGCTACCACAAGGTTTGCGACAACATCGTCAATGGCTGTGCCGAGAAATATTATCCTGTCCTTTAATAGCCTTGAATATATATCGTATGCCCGCTCGCCGCG
>CAZVZI010000101.1:0-6514 GCA_964631455.1 uncultured Thermodesulfobacteriota bacterium
TATATACTTTACTGGGAATAATCGGCATTGGAGGGATTGAATGGTGGCTTGTAAAAAAGAACAGCAAGGAATGACATCGGATGAGACTGAACAAAGGCTCCAGTTTTCGAACATAAATAGCGCATATAAATTAGGACTTATTAAGATGTCGGATGCCATAAGATTAATAAGAACTATATATGAAATCTGCGAGAAAAACGAATGGAGGCGATAGATGCAATACTTTGAGGTTGTTCTTGAGAACGGTCATATGGGCGCAGGCAGCAGCTATGAAGCTAAAAGGTATATTGCAGGCAAGGACATCTTATCTGTTATTTCTAAGGTGAGGTCTCTTCCAAGGATAAAGAAAAGGCATACCATAGAGGCTGTGAAGTCTATTAAGCAGATAACAAAGAAGGAATACATGAGAGGGAAAATAGGGTCATTAAAGAATCCGCATCTATTCAGGGTGTGGGATGGTTACCGATGCCCTATCTGCGGGGAAAGGTTTAAGGACATATTCTCCTTTATGGCGCATGTGAAAAAATATGATGTGGCGTTTGCCTTTACAAACTAATGAGGAGGTGGTTAATATATGAGGGTAAATGTTGCAAGGACGAGAAACTCGGCTATAATTAAATTAAGTTTTATAAATCAAAAAAAGGAGGAGATGCTATGTATCAAAACTGGAAAAAGATTTTTATAGTAATGCTGCTGGTATTACCCTTGATTATGTTAAAGGAGGTTCAGGCAGGGGAGAAAAATCCTTGCGGCAAGAATCCCTGTGCGATGAAGAATCCGTGCGCCAAGAATCCATGCGCCGCAAAAAATCCCTGCGCTATGAAACCAAAGCCTATAAGAAAGGTCACCATCAAGGATAATGCAAAGCTTATGGAGATGGGTGAGAAACTCTGGAATGATACAAAGCTTGGTAAATCCGGTACGGCCTGTGCCACATGTCATCCTGATGGAAAGATGCTAAAGAAGGCTCCATTCCCGAAATACATCAAGATGGCGGGTGACATACTTACCCTTGACCAGATGATAAACTTCTGCATGAAAAATCCCATGAAGGGGAAGCCATTGGCATGGAACTCTCTTGAGATTACAGCCCTTGCTGCCTACGCGCAGTCTCATGCAAAAGAAGAGGACAGCGGGATGATGCACGATATGATGCATAATCCATGTGGCATGAAAAATCCGTGTGGAAAAAAGTAACAACTTTTTTTGTTATTGTAATATGTAGTATGAGCTTCCTCTCCTCTGTTGTAAACGGAGGAGAGGATTTTTTATCGGAACACTGGAAAAGGCCTATCTCGCCTCAAAACCAAAATTTCACCTTTAATCCCACTGTATCCCCCTTTGAAAAAGGGGGAATTATAGGGGGATTATCCCTTTATCCTGAAGCCTGCGGTGAATGCCACAAAGAGCAATATATTGGTTGGAAAAGTTCTCTACATAGCAAGGCTGTCGGGCCGGGGCTTATTGGTCAAATCAAACCCGATAAAGACCCGCAATTTGCCGAGTCCTGCTATTTCTGCCATGCGCCGATGGAAGAACAGGCAGAAATGAAGGGGCAAGAGGAATATATAAAAAACCCATCCTTTGATAAAAGACTCAAACTCTCGGGGATCTCTTGTGCTGTTTGTCATATGAGAGAGGGAAAGATATATGGACCGCCGGCCCCTCACCCTTCTCTCTCCCTAAAGGGGAGAGGGGGAAAATCCGAAATCAAGGATAATCATAATGGTTTTATAGAAAAAGACTTCTTTGAGAAGGCAGAGTTTTGCGCGGCGTGTCATCAATTGGATGAAGGATACGAGTTGAATGGCAAAATCCTTGTAAATACATACAGAGAATGGAAAGGGAGCGTATATGGCAAAAATAATATAATATGCCAGAGTTGCCATATGCCCGACAGGCGGCACTTATGGAGAGGCATACACGACCGAGAGATGGTTTTGAAGGGCATTAGCATTGAAACAATTCGCCATAAAGATGGCGCAAGGCTTGTTATAACAAATACCGGCGCAGGACATTTTTTTCCGACATATACAACTCCTCTGGTGGTTATTAAAGGATTCAGGGTAGACCGGGAAGAGAGGCCCATCCCTTCTTCCGTAAAGCAGACGTATATTGGACGCAAGGTGAATCTTGACCTCACTCAGGAAATATTTGACACCCGCATCCCTCCTCAAAAGAAGATTGAATTTGACTACGACATGAATGATTATTATAATAACGATAAAATCGTATTTGAAATATGGGTTCATCCTGATGAATTTTATAACAGGTTTTACAGCGCCCTGTTGAAGAGTGAGAATATGGACATTGACAGGAAAGCGATAGAAAAGGCGCTTAAGGCAACAAAGGATTCCGGTTACAGGCTGTTCAGAAAAATATTATAGGAAGGAGGAGATATAATGCGAAAATTCTATGCGCTGATGGTTATTCTTGGTTTCATGGTGTCGCCTGCCATTATTCATGCCGCAGATATGAGCGCGTTGAGGATTACAATGGAAGAACTCAAGGCGAAGATGGACAAAGGCGAGGATGTCCTTATATTGGATGTGAGGACAGGCGGCTCCTACTCCGGCAGCACGGTGAAGATAAAAGGGGCGATGAGATTCGCTCCAAACGATGTAGAGGTTTGGTCTAAAAATCTGCCAAAGAATAAAGAGATTATCACCTATTGCACCTGACCCGATGAAGCGACCAGCGCCCGTGTGGCGCTGATATTATTAAATAAGGGTTTTAAAAATGTGAAGGCGCTCAAAGGCGGTTTTGATGCGTGGACAATTGCAGGCTATCCCGTGGAGCCAAAGTAGAGCAAAACCTCTCTGGGGACAGATTTGAAATCTGTCCCCACATACCTGTAAGCTCAATCTTTTCTAAATCTGTCCCCAAGTATGTAATCGTTTTCTATTCAGGCTTATATTCGCCAACTACCCTCAATTTTTCCATCACCTCTTCTTTGTGCGGGGCATCGGCCATATAATCGGTCAGGTCTATGCCTGCATAGTGTTCAAAGTGGAGGCCGTCCAGAAATAATGGGCTGGCTGTAATATCATAGACCTTGCCCTTATACGCAAAATATATGGGTTTCCCTTTCCGGCTTCCGTCGTATTGTTTTAGTTCCTCTTCTGTGAAGACCTTCACTCATAACCTCCTTTAAGAAAGCATCGAAGAGTCACAGGGTCATAGAGTCAAAGTTCTTCTCTCTGACACTTTGACACTCTGACTCTCTGACTCTTCATTCCAGATACATCCCTGTCACCTTAAAATTAAAATCATAGTTCAATATATTTGACCAATCTATGCCCTGGCTTGTTGAACGGGTGTCGTCTGCATTGCCATAAGGATTACCCGGGATATAGAACCAGTTTATAATTGCATCTTTTGACTTCCTTAAGATTATCCAGTAGCGGGCCGGAGCTAATACAGGATTATCAGAAGCCTGCCCCTGAATGTATCTATCAGGGGGCTCTTTGGCAAATCTGAATGGAAACCACTGATAGCCCGGGAAATATTTTATTGTATCCAGATTGAGGGGAAAACTCCTTATGCCTTCCATGCCGGGTTTTCCTTTGTCATCCTTTACCACGTCTATCCAGAGGCTGCCTGCCATACCTCCGAATTTGTGCATCGCAAGATTTATCTCTTCTACCTTCAAGGGCCTCGCAATTGTAAATGCCTGGGCATAGGTGTATTCAGCGGTAACATATTCCGCTGTTTCCTTGTCCAGTGTTTTGTAGCCCTGCTCCTCTCCCTTTGTCTTAACAAACATATCTATAAGAGATGGAAAATTCATATTGCCAAACTCAACCCTTTCCATGCCCCCCACCCTACCCTCCCCCTTTGGGGGAGGGGCAGGGGCGGGGGGAGCCGGTTTTTCCGGCTGAGGAACTTCTATGACCGGTTTTGCCGCATGGGCGATAATTGCGTTGGTAAGGATGTAGTTGGACGGATTGGATTTGATATCCTTTAAAGTCAGCCTTATATCGTCTCTTACAAAATTTGCCTGAATATCCTCTCTGAACGGCGGAAGCGTGGGCGATGCGAGCCACGAGTCATTTATATCCTTTGCGTCAAGGCCTACTGTCTGCTTTATATGTCTCGGGCTTACAAACAGATGGCTCTGCTGCGCGTCGTAGGGAATCCAGCCGATGTCAGGATAATATACCTCAAACCACGCATGGCCGCCCTGGCCTATGTTCTGGACAAGCGAGCCGTTCTTCAGCGGAACTTTCCATGACTTATTCAGGGTAATTCCGCCCACAATCCTTGCAGGTATGCCGACAGCCCTTAAAAGCGCAATGGACAGATGTGAGAAATTCTGACAATTGCCTGTCCCTGTTTCCAAAGTATAAAGCGCATCATATTGCGGAGGATTTGTGGTATATCTAACATTATCAACTACCCAGTTTAAAATCTGTATTACGGCCTGTTCTTCTGTTTTTGCATCTTTAGACAAATTATCGGCCAATTTCCTGATTTTTGCGTTATCAAACTGTGTAAGAGGTGTTGCGGCAAGAAATCTCTTTTCTTCCCGGTTTATATCCTTTAATGGAAACGGCGCTGTGCTTGTCAGCTCCTTGAGGCTTATATTCATCTGAACGGTAAACTTGCCGCTTACGCCTGCATTGCCATTTATATTAAGCCATGTAACCTTTGTAAATCTATTTCCAAAACCATCTGTCTCCGTTTCCACTGACGTCGGTTTTGGATTATAGGCAAGATTATAACCCTTCACATCCTGATTGACTGTCGGACTGGCAAATGAAACAGGACTGGCAAAGCGGAACACGAGTCTTTTAAGTCCTTGCGATGGAATTGCAAAACCCTGATTCTGCTCAACCTCTATCTGGCCATTCATGGTTCCTTCAAGGATTATGGTAGAAGCAAGAGGATATACTGGTAGAAAGGCAAGAATACAAAAAATTGCAAGGACAATAAATATAGACTTTGCACGTTTTATACTTATAAGAGTTGCCTGCATAGGTTTTATGCCCTATTTTGTCTTTGCAACATACACCCCGTCCCAATCAGGAGATGGGGGTGATTTAAGGTAATCCGCGCATCTTTGCGCATATAAAGCAGAAGGCCCGTCTTCCGGGAATTTATTAAGTATGGCATCGAGCCTGGCCTTTGCATCCTCAAACCTATGGCTCTTATAAAGAGATAAGGCTTCTGAAAAAGAGTTTGCAAGTTCTTTCTTTGCAGTATTGCCAGGAAGAAAATCCATAAGCTCATAAATCGCCACCGGCTTTTCTTTTCCTTTTACCCTCACCAAATCAAGCTCCCTGAATAAAAAACCATTTGCTGTGAGCCTTTGAGTGCTTTCGCTTGCAATGATATGTGTTCCATAAATTTTATTCATGCCTTCAAGCCGTGATGCAAGGTTTACATTGTCTCCAATGGCAGTATAGTCAAAACGAAGCTCAGCGCCCATATTGCCTACAACCGCGTCTCCCGTGTTGATACCCACACCTATGCCTATGGACGGGTAGCCTTTTTCTTTCCACTCTCCGTTCAATTTTTCCAATTCTTGAATCCAGCGAAGGGCAATGCTGCATCCTTTTTGTGGGTGTTCAGGAAGGTCAAGCGGCGCATTGCAGATAACCATAATGGCATCGCCGATATACTTGTCAAGGGTGCCTTTTTCCTCCAGCACTATCCTTGTCATAGGGCTAAGATATTCGTTCAATAAGGCAACCAATTCCTCAGGTGAAAGCTTTTCAGATAAAGAAGTGAACCCCCTGATGTCTGAAAATAAAGTGGTTATCTCCCTCTTTTCCCCTCCGAGTTTTAATCTGTCCGGGTCTTTCAATATCTCGGAAACAAGCGCCGGAGAAACATACGTGCCGAATGCCTTTTTCAGATACCGCCCCTTGCTTTCCACAACAAGGTTTCTGTATGCCTCTGCCAGAAGGTATGCGAGAAATAAACTGATTAAGGGATAGACTACGCTTGGAACAAGATTATGCGAAGAGAAGAGGTAAAAATTCGTAATGCTATGAAATGAAAAAAATACGAGAAAAATGACAAGGCTTATAAATGTCCTGTGAACCCAGGCGAGACTTAAACATAGGCCAATCGGCAAAAAGATTATTAAGAACACATCTAATGCAATGACCGTAGTATCGTGTATTAAGAATCGCGCCTCAATGGTATTGGCGGCGACTGTCGCATGCACCTCAACGCCTGGATATACCGGATCCACAGGCGTTACCCTTAAGTCATATATCCCTTTTTCTGTTGCGCCTACAAAAACTATCTTATTCTCAATTGCCTCTCTTGGCAGCCTGTCCTTGATGATATCAACCGCCGAATATGTGGTAAATGTCCCGCCGCGGCCGTAGAAATTTAACTGAAAACGGCCGGCCTCATCCACCGGGATGCTTTTATCATTTATAAAGAGGCTGTCGACTCCGTAAGGGGCGATATTTAAAACAATCTCTCCTCCTAAATAACTTTTGAGCGCCTCCAATGCAAGGGACGGATACGGTTCTCCTTGATATAAAAATACAAGCTG
>CAZVZI010000102.1:0-6431 GCA_964631455.1 uncultured Thermodesulfobacteriota bacterium
GAGGATCGCATAAGTTTTGCCGGCCTCTATTGTCACCTCTCTATCAATAGTCGCCGTATTCGCCGCCGCAGAAACAAGCCTGCCTCCGAACCCCCATTGCGGCACATCATGTTGAACCAACACAACATTGCCCACAGATGAGGCAATGGCGTCAACATGAGCCGTGAATGAGACAGCGCGCGTTAAAAATTCATTGTAGGCAAGATAATATTTGCCGGCCCGCCATGCCATAGAGTTTTTGGTTATGCCAAAAAGATTAAGATTAACCTTGTCAATATCGCTGTCTATGTTGGGATTGATGACTGAGCAAATATCCCTTGCATAGTCTTTAGCCGCATTAACATAATCTATTTCAATTTCCATCGCTCTGCCGCTTTGCGGCAGAAAAACCTCTTCAAAGCTGTCCACTCCGATATTACCGACAGTGAACATTTGGCTTGGCTCCTCAGCTTTGTCTATGAAGAGGGTTAGGATTGTTCCGGTCCACATGGGGACAGCCCTGCCAACCCTGCATACCTGCATTGCGGCCTCCCATACGGATGTGCCTGCGTCAAATACGCCGTTGAAGGTGATGCGCTTTTCCTGGCCGTTTGCTCCGTCAGGAACAAGCGTGTCGCAAAAGTCTGCCCATTCGTTTAGTTTGTTTAAATTAAAATATGATATGTCATAGCCATCATATCTGAGGACATTGAAATTATTGTCAAAGACAGGCTGACTCATAATGTCCAGAAATATCCATGCCGGGTTGTCGGACATGTCAACAGACCATGCGGAGCCATTCCATATCCGCACTCGGGCGCATTCGGCAATGCATGAAAACCGCAAAGAGCCTGAAAGCTGGTCTGTCGCAAGGGCATTGACGCTTGCAAGAACATGACGCGGATATTCAAAGTCGTCATAGTAAATCTCTCTGACGGCTGTCAGATACATATCGTCTGCATAGCGCGATGATGTCTGATCATCGGACAAATTGGTTACCCTTATTTCGTATTTGCTGTGGGCAAGATTATCTATAATAAAGGTGCGGCGGACAGCCGAGTTTTGCGCGCCTGTAACAGTAATATAGTCAACTGTTTCCTCAACTGTTTGGGTGATAGGTTTTATCCAGCGCCAACGCCAAGATGAGTATTCCTGGATGCTGAATTCTCCCTCGTAATGGTCATATGGGCCGGATGTTCCAGCCTGAGCTTCATACCAATATGTTTGCCCTGACTCATCCTGCATCCAGCTGCCGAGCGACCATCTGGCTGCAATTATAATCTGCTGTGTTGTTAGAACTTGATTGGTTAATATCTGCCAATTTGCATCGCCTTGTTTTTTGAGTTCGATGCGGACATTCACGCTGTAAGTGTCAAGGCCGCCCATGTCATTGGCGTAATATAATCCCTGCGGGAACGTGAGCTCTACTTCTAATCCGTCAAAACCGGCATTATTGGTTATGTAGGTATATGGTGTGTTTTTAACAACCTTTACGGATGTTTGAAATTCGGCCTTTGTGCTGTTGAAATTTGAGATTACGGATTGCTCCATATTCCCAAGCCGTGTCTGGATTGCAACTCCCTGAAAATTTTCCGCAGGCTGGTCGTTTATTTTGAAGTCATAAAGCCTTTTATATGGCCCGACGCCCAGGCACAAGAGGGCGTTGAGATGATATTTACCGCCGTTATTTTCCAGATTCGCCGCAATGATGTTGCCATACAATTTATTTGTGCCATAAGCCTTGGGGATTGCAATGCCTTGCTGCTGGACAGTCTGGGGATTCCATCTGTATGTCTGAGACGACTCATAATCCTGCGGGCTTGGCATGGCCGGCGTTTTGGGCTTTGGACTTAACATGCCGATAACACCGCCGAGGAGCAGACCAATACCCAGTGGTATTGAATATGTGCCGATAATCGGATACACTATTCCAATAACAATCAAAATAACCCCTGCAATAATTTTTAAAACATCGCTTGCAACTGCCGGGACGAGAGAGATGAAATCGCCCTTACATGGGTAAAATAGCGGCCATTTCTCTTTTGGAATAATAGAGCCATTCACCGACACGACAACGGCTATATCCTGTGGAAAGTGGCTGCGCCTTATATCAAGCAGGGTCTCATTCTTATATTCGGCAAAGGAGATATCCCTGTCCAATTTATTGAACGGGTTTTTGATTTTGATAATTTGTAATGTATCAGACATATTTATAATATCCTTTTATCCTGCGCCGCCATAAATGACTGTCCAATCTTTCTATGGCAACAGCCTGTTCGCGGGCTGCATGGATAAACCTCTGGCAATCCTCAAGCACAACGCCGATGTGGCTTACATATGGCGGCCTGACCATGAATAATACAATGCAGAAAGACTCCGGCATTTCTATCGAAATAAACAATTCCTTGCCTTGATTCACCATCTGATTTATTAAATTGCAATCATCGGTTGAGGCGAACGGCGGAAGGACGATCCCCATCCTGAGATAGAGTTCCCTTGCAAGCGTCCAACAATCAAATTTGTCCGGACCCTGCGCTCCATATTCAAATTGTTTACCGATTAAATCAAGATATTCCATCACGCAAACCTCACATTGGCATTATCCATGCCTATTTTGCCGCCGAATCGCCTGCTATTGCTGCGGATTCTGCACGCGTCCAATGTCTTTTCGCATAACATATATGGGCCTGTGTAAGCGCATTCAGGGCCTTTGCCGGCAGGATAATTGAAATCCCATAAACAGTGTTTGGCGATGTAGCGGTATTTTGGGAATCTCTGGCGCAAAGGGTTTGGCATACCAAGAGAGAATGCTACCCACTCGGCGTCTGATTTCGATGATAAGACCTCCATCGTTGTTTCGAGGTCGGCATAATTTTCGCTTAAATATCCCGCGTTGACAAACCGCAGGATGACAGTTGCGCCGACACATCCGTTTTGCTGCTCAAGATATGCCTGCAAGATTCTTGTCACATTACTAATTTTTAGCATCCACGATGGTATTTCTCCCTTTGTTCCTATTTTTGGGATTTGAATTTGGAATGGGAAGGCGGTATATGTGTTGCCGCCAAAGACAATATCCTCGGTATTATGGACGAGGTATAGCTTGGTGTTGTCCGTCAAGGTCACTTCGAGCAGGGCGAGCCACGGGTTGACAGAGGCGATTTTATTTTTCTCAAGTATTAAAAGCGGAGGAAGCATTTAAACCTCTCTCAATATAAATTCCACATTCCAGAATTCAAACTGGACATATTTAAATGCCAACGGCGTTGTAAACCGGACTGTGTAAGTTTGGCTGTCTTGAGGATTCATCCATGTAAACGCATCAGCGCCGCCTTTTACTGTATCTATAAATGTAGTGAGTAATTCCTTATCAGTCGTTGGCAGCATTTTGTATGTGAGTGTCCAACTGTGTCTGATTCTGGTAAATTGGGGACGCGTCTGCTCGTATCCACCTTCAAAGCTGCTGCGAAGGACGTTGTCCTCACGCGCTTCTTTGAGAGGATATTCGGGGTTCTGACTTAGAGTTGGATATGCAGGCATATTGTCCTCTTTGTTAGATTTCGCCTTTGCGGGTTCAGGTTTATAACCTGAACTTTACGCCGGCGCATTTTTGAGACCGTTTGAAATTGGGCCGCCGTGCTCAAGGTCATCAAGAATAATGCCCACCACAAATTGCTTGCCGTCCCATTTCGTGTCGCCTTTTTTTGCGTTGACCGGCTGTGAAGAATTGTTTTGAACATTTACCGTAATATTGACATTCGGACTGCCTGCCTGTCCGCTGTTTATTTTGTCCAGAGCGGCTACCCCGCGGCGGCTGACTACATATTCTCCGGTTTGAAGAATCGCAGGTCTTTCGTCGTGCGAAAGGCCGCCGGAATGCAAGCGCGGCACATAGCCGCCCGTGTGCAGGATGAGGCCGCCGGAATGCGCAACAGAGGTAGTAGATGAACTTGTGCCGGCAGAGCTTGTGCTGCCGGTTGTGCCGCCTGCAACAGCTCCTATAACCAGCCGAATAATGCCTGCTGTGACTTGTGCCGCTATGATTCTTGAAATCTCACGCAATATTGCATTAGCAAAACCCTTGAAATATTCCTGAAATGATTTTGCCTTGCTTGTCATTACATCAAAAAAGAAATCTGAAAAGGCCTGCGACATCGCATTTGCGGTTGTCTGCGCTAGGGACACGGCTTGCTGGAAGGCGGTTTCAATATTTACTATCCATTTTTGCATGCTCTGTTCCCAACCTTCCCCGAAACTGCCGGAGATTTCACGATTGACGGCGGCGAGCTTTTCCCCTGTGCCGATAAGTTTGTCTTGCAATGTTGAAATCTCGGCTGTTAATGATATTTTTTCCGCATCTGTTTTAGCCATAAGGATTTTTACGCGAAGATTTTCTGCCTGTAATTCAAGCGATTTTTTTTCATATTCAATTTCTCGTTTGTCGGATTCAAGCGAGGATATGTCTCCACGTTCAACTGCCATAGCGTCCTGCTGTTTTTTGAGATTGTTCGTAGATTCTAATATTTTCTCGCTTGCCTGCAGCCGCGCCTCGGTCATTTTTTGCGTGTGGGCAATATATGTTATTGCTGTTTCATAACCGATTATGGCAATGGCTTGCTCGGCTTTTGATATCTCTTGGTCTTTTTTAAGCTGCTTTACTTTTACATCACCAGATGCCTGAATCCGTTCTTTCTCCTCGCTCATCAGCCATTTCTTTTTATCAAATGCTTCCTGAAGCAGTTTTTTCTCATATTCGGAATATGCGATGCTCAAGAGAAGCCCCTGCTCCTGCAGACGCGCCTTTTCCTGTTGATATTCTTTATCAGAGAATAAGCCCTGCTCATATTTTAGTTCCATTTTTTTCTCATCTCTTTTATATGATTCGAGATACTGCTGTTCGGATAATTTCTGGCCATCAAGTTCTATTTTAAGCTGCGCGTCTATTTTGGCTCTGGCGGCAGCGTCAACCATCTCAGGGGCTTTACCTTTGGGTATTTTTTGTTTTGCCGCTGTTGGAGTTTGTGGTTCTTTCCATGTCCCTTGATATTTTGCTATGATTTTGTCAATTTCTTCTTCAACGGCCTGGCCGATTATTTCAAATTGCTTTTTTATTTCGTTAAACCCGCCTTTAAACCCGGATTTCGCCCAATCCCAAACTGCGGCAATCCTTGCGGCAAATGCGCCCATTTCGTTTCCGGCTAATTGTAAAAAAGCCATAACAGCTCTCAATGGCTGCGATAACACGTTAAAATTATCGCTGACAAATTTCAAAACAGGAACCAAATGGTCATTTATGATAGGGATGAGATTATTGCCGATTTCGTATACAATTCCATTTATACGTTCATGCAGTCTTTTGAGGTTATCGTTAAATGTATTTCCGGCCTCTGCGGCTTCTTGTGTAAATACGATTCCAAGCCTTTTTGCTTCTTCTGTAAGCTCGTTAATCCCTGCCGAGCCTTTATTCAGGAATGGAATCATTTCTGCGCCGCTTCGGCCGAAGAGCCGCATTGCAAGGGCTGTCTTACCGGCGCCGTCTTCCATGTTTGCGAATTTATCCGCCAGTTCCAGCAAGAGGTCTGCCGTGGGCTTGATGTTTCCTTTCGCATCCTTGACAGATATGCCCAGGGCGGTGAAGGCGTCTCTTGCCTCGCCTGTTCCTGCGCCTGTTTCGGTTATGTTTTTTGACAATAATTTTAACCCAGTGGCGAGTTCGGTTACACCCAGATTTGATAATTTTGCGGCAAATTGCAGGGCGGATAATTTTTCCACGGATACGCCGACCTTCTGGCTTGTGCTTAACAGCTCATCGCCTGCGTTTGCCGTCTTGATTACTATCGCGCCGAGACCTGCGACAAGGGCGGCAATGGGGGCGATTGCCACTGCGAACCTTGTGCCGAGGGTTGCAAGGCTTGTGCCAAGCTGCGTGAACCCGCCCATCGTCTGTTTAGACCATGCGTCTATATTTTTTGCGGCAGTGGTTAATGAGTTGTTGAACGCGGTTATGTCTGCGCTTATTTTTACAGTAATATCTTTTGGGTTAGCCATTGTCTTGAACCTCTATGTGTTTGCTGCATTTGCTGCAATCAATATTTTTCTTTGCGGTTTTACAGGCATTACAATATTCATCCTGCATTTGTTTCTTTTTATCTTCTTTTGTCTCGCCGACTATAAACCCTATCACGGCTTCCCTGAACAGAAGCTGTCTTTGCTGGTATTGTAGATACGGCGCGCATTCTTTCAGTGTAAAACCCCAGAGGATGCCGTCTCGTTTGGTGACATCTCCGCAGGAGAGGATGACGCAGATTTGTTCAATAAGGTCTCCTACATCTGCGCCGTGATTTTTTCCGCCATCTCGCTTATATTCTTGAAAAGAGAAGCAAGAGGGTTGCAGGTAAAAAAATCGTTGATTACCTCTATGGTTTGCTCCGGCGATATTTCGAACTCAATCT
>CAZVZI010000103.1:0-6427 GCA_964631455.1 uncultured Thermodesulfobacteriota bacterium
AAAGATGATCACATATTAGAATTGGCTGTTGCCTCTGGAACAAGTATTATCGTGACTTACAATGCAAAGGATTTCAAAGGTATTGCGTCATTTGGAGTAAGGTTAATAACGCCCAAAGAACTAATGGAGGAAATATTATGAGCGCTTTAAGCCTGCGGCTGCCTGAATCAATACATCGTCATATCAAAGAGGTTGCTAAAATGGAAGGTGTTTCCATTAATCAGTTTATCTCGTCTGCTGTATCGGAGAAAATTTCGGCCTTGATGACGGAAGACTATTTGATGACCAGAGCCAAGAGAGCTAAAAAAGAGGATTTCGGAAAAATTCTGGCTAAAGTTCAAAGCAGGAAGCCGCTGCCAGGCGATGAACTATAGTTTTTAGGCTAATAAGCCGCTCCACATTGCTGCAAAAAAAGCTGCTTGATTAGGCCTGATTATCCTGTATTCCGCAGTCCGGCCGCAACACAGTTTATGCTCATCATGAGGGTTGCAATCAATTTTTCTCTTTCATCGCCGCCTGCGCTTTCGTGCCTCAGCCTTCTTAAAAGCATTACCTGTATATAATTTACCGGGTCTATGCTCGGCCTTCTCATGTTTATTGACCTCTGAAGAAAAGGGCTGTTATCCAGTGTCTTTTTCTGTCCGGTAATCTTTAAAAGCATTTTTACTGTCAGGTTAAACTCTCTATTGATCTTTCCATATATCCTGTCCCTTATCTTTTTATCCTTTACAAGAGAAGAATAAAGCCTTGCAATGGTCATATCGGATTTTGCAATGACCATCTGAATATTATCAACCAGGTTATTGAAGAACGGCCATTCCTCATACATCTCCTGAAGCAGCCTTTCCCGCGATGCGTCATTTTTTACAAATGCCTTCAGGCTGGAGCCGAATGGATACCATCCCGGTATGATGTGCCTACTCTGGTTCCAGCTAAAAACCCAGGGAATTGCCCTTAAATCTTCAACCTTGCCTTTTCCCTTTCTATAGGTTGGCCTGGAGCCTATCTTAAGGTGCTCCAACTCTTCTATTGGAGTGGCCTGATAAAAGTATGTAATAAAATCCGGATCGTCAACTAATTCCCTGTAGAGCCTGTAAGATATTTCAGATATTTCCTTGAATGCCTCTTCAAATATAATTTCTTTGTTTGACTGTTCACTGTTCGCCATTATTGACTGTTCACTGCCTAATGTCGCCTCCATAGCCCCGGCTACGAGCATGTTTAAGTTATACAACGCCGTTCCGAGGTTTGCATATTTGGAAGATATAACCTCGCCCTGCTCCGTTATTTTTATAAGGCCGTTAACCGTGCCGCACGGCTGGGCGAGGATTGCCTTGTGAGTCGGCCCACCGCCCCTGCCGACTGTGCCTCCCCTTCCGTGAAATAGTTTCAGCTTGATTTTATACTCTGCCGCCGCCTCTGTTATCATCTTCTGGGCATGATAGAGTTCCCAGCTGGAGGTTAATATCCCGCCGTCCTTGCAGCTGTCCGAATATCCGAGCATTACCTCCTGTATGTCATCCCTCTTTGCAAGGTATCTCCTGTATGTATGATTTGAAAGCAGGGATTTCAATATCGCAGGCGCCCTTCTTAAATCATCTATGGTTTCAAAGAGCGGAACTATATCAAGCCTGTTAAACATTTTTTCATTGTCATCGCTCGTTCCGCAGAGGCCTGCCTCTTTTGCCAAAAGCTGGACTGTTAAAATATCGCTTGCGTTGTGTGTCATGCTGACAATGTAAGAGCCTATGGCATCCCAGCTTATCTTATCCTGGGCATATTTAATCACCTTGAATGTATCCAGAACCTCTTTTGTTTCATGGGACAGACGCACATAGTCCGGCACCAATGGCCTTACAGAAACGAGCTCTGCTGAAAGAACCTTAACTTTGTCCTGTTCCGGCAGCGCAAGGTATCCTGATTGGACAATGCCTGCCTTAAGAAGAAGCTCTGCCGCAGCCATTCTATGGATTTCGCTGTGCTGCCTTATGTCTAATTTTGCCAGATGAAAACCAAAGCATTCCGCCTGTCTTATAAGCGGCAGAATCTCGAGTTTTGCAATCCTCTCGCCTTTATTTTCATAAAGGCTTGTCTTTATTATGTTCAAGTCATCTATAAATTCTTCCGCGCTCCTGTAACTCAAACCTTCAGGTTTTACGCCTTCAAGGCTAAAGCCTTGAGTTACAGTTTCTTCAAACTTTGCCTCAAATCCATGTCCCCCGGTCCCTGCTTTCAACGTATTTTCAAGTTTCTTTCTCATAAGAGAAAGTTTCTGCCTGTACGGCTCATGAGGGTTTCTTGCCGCAATCTTCTGCCCTTCAACTCCCATTGCGCTTGCATCGTCTTTTATGGAGACAAGAAGCTCCTTGCTCGGCAAAATAAGCTGTCTGGACATGCTCAAAATGGATATAAGCTGAGATATGATTTCCATATATTTGGAAATAGCCAGCTCTTTGTGCGCCATCAAAGCCCATCGCGTCTTTTCGCCGGTAACAAACGGATTTCCATCCCTGTCGCCGCCCACCCAGCTTCCGAACAAGAATAACGGCGGAACGGAGAATTCAGATTCAGGATAGTATCTGCCCAATTGATAAAGAAGCTCATCATATAGCATCGGCAGGACTTCAAAGAATGTCCTGTTAAAGTAAAAAATGCCGTTTAAAACCTCTTCTTCCACCTTTGGGCTTTCAAGCCTTATATCGCCTGTCTGCCAGAGTTTCTGAACCTCCCCGATTATCTCTTGCCTTATTATCTCTTTTTCCCGGTCTGTCCAGATAGGGTTCTCTTTCTTAAAGATTGCAAGATATATCTTACGGTGCTTTTCCAGCACAGTCCTTCTCTTTACCTCTGTGGGGTGAGCTGTTATTACAGGCGCAATGGAAAGCCGATTCAAAAGGGACTGTATTTTATCCGGACTGACTTTGTTTTTCCTGAACATCCTGACGCATTCTTCTATAGAACCGGAAACAGGCTCCCCTTTCCTCTGTATCACCCTTCTGTCCTGCATTCCAAAATTTTCCTCTGCAAGATTGATAAGCTGGAAATTTATTGAATACGCTTGAATAACCCCGGATGTTTCATTCAGGCTAAGCCCATGCGCTTTTTTAAATAATCCTGCGGATGATGCCGATGTTCTTATGCCTCTTTTGGGAAGGATGCTGGATGCGCTCAGATCTTCTATAATCTTGAGCAATCTTTTCCCGACCTGCTCGGTAAGCACATGAGAAAGGATTGTCTTTAGATATGCTATATCATTAAGAAGGGGCTCATCTTTATAGCGCATGATTTTATATGGGGACAGATTTAAAATCTGTCCCCAGTATTAGGTTTGCAGGTGGTTTTCTATGGTTTGTAAAAATGTCTCTATATTTATCGGTTTGGCTATATAATCATTAAAACCTGCCTTTAAGAATCCTTCCCTGTCGCCTTTCATTGCGTGGGCAGTTACAGCAATAATGACAACATTGCTGAGAAAATGATAATTGCGTATACGGCTGGCAACCTCAACCCCGTCTATTCTGGGAAGCTGGATATCCATAAGGATAAGATCTGGTATTTCGCTATGCGCTTTAACAAGCGCCATTTCGCCATCCGTAGCCTCTATTACGACATACCCATTTGCCACAAGGAGGTCGCGGAAAAGTTCCATGTTTTGTTCATTATCTTCAACTATTAAAACTTTTTCCCCGGCCATTAAGATGCTCCTGATGGTCGTAAGCAGCTAAAAAATATTTACTGTTTACCTTTTTTACCGTTCACTGCCTCATACGCCACAACCCTGTTTCCACCTTTCCCCCTGGCATCAGCAAGGGCGCTTCGCGCTGCCAGGATAAATCCTTCCATGTCCCGGGCATCGTCAAGATGGGTTGCTATGCCAACGCTCGCGCTTATCTTTCCATTGGGCTGATTTTCTGCATTATAAAACGGATAACTCTCAACTATGGTCTTGAATCTTTTTGCCAATTGCAAGGCAGAGGATTTTGACGTATTGGGAAGGAGTATTGCAAGCTCATCCGTTCCGTATCTGACTGCCGTATCATAACCCCTTAATGCCTTTTTTATAAGCTCTGCTGCTTTTCTCAAAACTGAATTGCCATAAAATTCTCCATTTTGGGCAATATATGTTTGAAGGTCGTCAACTGCTATAATCAAGAGAGAGCACGGCTGCTTATACCTTTCAGCCCTCTTTATCTCCTGATTAAGCCTGATATTCAGATAGCGGTGATTAAAAAGCCCTGTAACTTCATCCACCAGCCCCGCCCTTTTTGGATAAAGGGATTCAAGCTCTTTTATCTGGTCTACCAGATATTCTCAGCCTGAGGCGGATGAGAAAGAGCCTTTCTGTATGACCCTGTCAATATACCCCATAATCTTGAGCCTCTCATCCGCACCAATCTCTTGTTCGGTCAAAAGGAATATGGGTATACCATGTGTTGCAGGGGTGTTTTTCAATCTGTGTATTATATCAAAACTTGAGATTTCGCTTGAACCGTTCAACATCATATCAATAATTATAAGGTCGGGCTTTGCAACCAAGGCAAGCTCAACGCCCTCTTCTCCCCCTCTCACGTTTAATACGGAAAATCCTTCGTCTTCCAGTATTGATGACAGGGACTTTATCATCTCCTCATTCTTTTCTATGAGAAGGATATTGATATGCTTGTTTGCTTTTTTGAGCATCGGCCTGAACTCATTGAGCTTTCGAATAAGCCTTGCGCCGTCCACAGGTTTTATAAGATAATCCGCCGCGCCCAAGACAAAACCCAGTTCTTTATTGTCTATTATTGAATTTATTATAACGGGTATATCCCTGGTCTCCTCGTGTTTTTTTAACGTCTGCAGCACCTCCCAGCCGTCTTTATTCGGCAGCATTATATCAAGCGTAATGGCAAACGGCTTCAGCTCCAGCGCCCTCTTTACCGCCTCGTTCCCGTCGAAGGCATGGGCGACAGAATAGCCTGCCTTCACGAGATGAATGGTTATAAGCTCGGATGTGGGAAGGTCATCCTCCACAACAAGGACCAGAGGCGCATTTATTTTATCCTCCACGCCCTCTTTACCAGCCGGCAGTCGATATGCGGCATGGGTTGGAAGAGGTATAAAGGAGGAAGGGGCGGCAGGAGCAGAAGCGGCGGCAGGCAGGATAAAGCTGAATATGCTTCCCTTTCCGTGCCGGCTCTCAACCCATATAAATCCGCCGTGAAGCTCTACCAGCCTTTTTGTCAGGGCAAGGCCCAATCCAAGCCCTTCATGCCTTCTGGAATAACTTCCGTCAACCTGCTCAAATTCCTCAAATATCTTATCGGTATCCTCCGGTCTTATGCCTATTCCGGTGTCTATTACGGAAATCTTAAGCAAAGGACAGTTGCTGCTTACTGCTAACTGCTTACCGCTTACCTTGTCGCTCATCTTCTCGGCAATCAGCGCAACCTTGCCGTCCACGGGAGTAAACTTTATCGCATTGCTCAGGAGATTGTAGAGTATCTGCTTGAATTTTATTCCGTCCGCTGTTATCTCCGAAATTCCGGCGTCCAATTTTATTTCAAGGGCAACTCCTTTTTTGGCAGCCAACATTTGAATTATACCCATAACTTCGTCGACTATACCCGGAAGCGAGAAGCTGGAATAGTCCAGTGTCATCTTGCCGGCCTCTATTTTTGCAATATCCAGTATATTATTTATAAGCTGCAGAAGATGCTTGCCTGATGTCAGGATATTATTTGCATATCTTGTCTGTTTCTCATTCAGGGCGCCAAATGTGTCTGTCAACAAAACCTCTGAAAAGCCCATGATGGAGTTTAACGGCGTCCTGAGCTCATGGCTCATATTGGCTATAAACTGATTCTTGGCCTTGTTGGACTTTTCAAGCTTTTTATTGACATTTTTAAGTTCTATCGTCCTTTCCAGAATCCTTTGCTCAAGCCTGTCGTTAATCTCTTTTAATTCTCTGTTCTTTTTGTCTATTTCCTGCCGTATCTTTTTCTCTTCTGTTATATCCTTGCTGATGCCTACCGTTCCAATCACCTTCTCATCTCCGTTATGAAGGTCGGAAATGGTAAGGCTTATATCAATCATCCTTCCATTCTTTGCCATGAGCTGAGTTTCATAATTAAAGATCCCGCCGCTCCGCTCCATTTTACTGATTATCTTATTTCTTTCATCCTTATTGCCATAAAGCTCAGCGGCCTGCCTCCCTATTACTTCGTCTCTCCGGTATCCCAGTATCCTCTCCGCCCCTTTATTGAATTCAACAATCCTGCCGTCAGTGTCGGTGGTCATGATTATATCAGCCGAATCATTTAAGACATTTTTCAGATAGTCCTTTGCCTCAAGAAGGGCGTCGTTTTTATCCTTCAATTCTTTCAAAAGCTGATGCTTTTCTATTGCGAATGTGGCCTGGGTGCCCAATAATGAGAGGAACGATATT
>CAZVZI010000104.1:0-6415 GCA_964631455.1 uncultured Thermodesulfobacteriota bacterium
CCTGAGACCCTTCTGGAGAGTGAAATCTTTGGCCATGAAAAGGGTGCATTCACAGGCGCTATTCAACAAAAGAAGGGTAAGATGGAGGCGGCACATGGAGGCACTATCCTCTTCGACGAGATAGGGGATATGGCACTTTCCATTCAGGCAAAGTTGCTGCGGGTTTTGGAGGGCAAGGAGTTTGAGAGGGTTGGGGGAAATAGGACAGTCAAGGTAGATACAAGGACTATCTTTGCCACAAGGAAAAACCTGAAGGAGGAGGTGAATAAGGGTAACTTCAGGGAAGACCTTTACTACCGGATAAATGTGGTTCCTGTAACCATCCCTCCTTTAAGGGAGCATAAGGAGGACATCCCATTTCTCATAGACCATTTTCTGAGGCACTATTGTCAGGCAATGGGTAAGCCTTTACCGGAACTTTCCCCTGAAGCAGCCTCCATATTTATGGCCTACGACTATCCTGGAAATGTCAGGGAACTCCAGCACGCTATTGAGATGATTGCAACCCTCTGCAGAGATAAAAGAATAGAGTTAAAACACCTGCCCATAGAGATTCAAAAGGGGAGTAAAGGTATAGAAGAGGGAACCCCTTTTCAGCCTGAATCCTCACCTTCCTCACCTATGGATAAACCCCTTGTCGAATGCGTAAAAGAGGTTGAAAGGCAAAGGATTACCTATGTCCTGAAATCAGTAGATGGTAGGAAGCAAGAGGCAGCAAGGGTGCTTGGCATAACAAGAAAATCCCTTTGGCGGAAGATGAAGGAACTAAATATTCCCTCCTGATTACCAATTCCTCACCCTCAAAGATAAGCCTATTAGACAAAGATTAAAATCCGCAAGTCTTATGTAACCAAATGGCAACATCATGCGGGTTTTATGTTGCCTAATGGGAACAGTCTTTTAGACTAAAAATATCACCCCTCAAATTTTCTTTAAATTTCAATAGGTTAAGATATGGCTACTATTCCAATACTTTGGCACACATTTTGCTCTATAATACCAATAACAATAACAATAATTACAGGAAATTTGCAATAGATAGTGTGTATAAGTTTCTTAACTGCCAAAAAATTACAAAAGAACTAAAACTATTGACAAACACAGGGGCAGTGCGATGATTTTAAATATATTAGTTAACTTATTACAAATGTTTATAAATTTTAAAAAGGAGGGAGGAGATTATGAAGTACATTCAAGCAATATTTATTAGTTTCGTGGGATTTCTGCTTTTGGCAATAGGGGCAATAGGGGGATTAACGCAACCTGCCTTTGCTGAACTTCCGCCGCTTGTTGGGGCGGATGAGGTAGCCAAGATTGCGGGACAGTCAGGTGTGGTGATAATAGATGCGAGACGTAAACCGGCATATGAGACGGCGCATATCCCGGGCGCAATAAGTATGCCATTCAATCTCTTTAGGGACCCAGAGGATCTTGCGTATAAGGCAAAATATGGCCTTTTGACCCCGCCTGAAAAAGCGGAAAGGATATTTGGGAATGCAGGCATAGATAATAATACTAGAGTTATTATTTATGATAGCGCCCTTGATGACAGGCCATTTGGGGTCAGTCTTTATGTTCAAATGCGTTCGTTTGGTCTTGATAATGTTCAAGTGATGAGGGGAGGGGTTGAAAAATGGGTGCAGGAAGGCCGTGCTCCATTGACCAAGGATGTCCCGGCAGTTAAACCAAAGACCTTCAAGGCAAAACCAAGACCTGAAATGGTAGCGACAAAGGATTGGATTCTGCAAAATGCAGATAAGGTTATATTTCTGGATATGCGGAGTTTTGATGAGTATACAGGGCTTAATACTGCAGGGAACCCCAGGGGCGGGCATGCATCAGGCTCTTACTCCACCAACTGGACTGATTTCGCAGGCAAGGAAACTGTCAAATCCCCCCAAGAGATGCTTACTACCCTGAAAAATTCCGGGGCGCCTATAAGCAAGGATAAGGTCTATGTTACCTACTGCAACTGGGGATTGGGAAGAGGGAATTCAGGCTATTTTTACCTTAAATTATTAGGTTTTGACAATGTGCGGATTTATGGAGGCTCAATGGAGGAGTGGAGTAAGGATATGGACCTTCCCTATTCCACCTATGAGATTGGGAAGTTAGAGTAATTCTTGTTGGAGTTTCATTTTATATGTGTTATAATTTATATATAAATAAAAGAAAAGAAAGGAGGTGTGAGACATGTTTACCAAAGTAAAAACCTTAAAACTTGGAGGGCTTCTAATATTCTTTATGGTAGTTGTGCTAAGCGCCCCGGTATTGGCGGGTGAATTTACCACGATGCAGGGGAGATTGATTGATGAAGACTGCCTGAAGGCAAAATTAACCCCATGCCCCTTGGAGAAGTTTACAGGGGAGGGTCTGGTTCTTGTTACCCTTGATGACAAGGTCTACAAGATTGTAGGGGATGGCGTGCCGGATTGGAAACTCCAGAAGGCATATACCCAGTTGGTAGGGATGAGGGGGATGAAAGAGGGTAACACGATAATGCCTACTGATATGGTCCAGATCACAGGAGACAAGCCTTTGACAAAGGCTTGTAAGTAAAAAATTATACATGAGGGCGGCTTGGTTGCCCCCGTATAACTCTATCCCCCTCTCACCACTTGTTTTCACTCCCTCCTCCAAGGGATGTGTGAGGGGGGGTAGAGAAATTATAAAGAAAAGGAGAGTCCAGAAAAAATGAAACTCCAACGAAAGAATATTGCTGTAACATTTGTCTTCTTAATTGCGTTTCTCGTTTTGTTAAGTCCGTATGGATTTGCTCAAACCGATGTCTTTATAACCACAGGTGAACTCTCTTCAATACTTGGGCAGCCTAATGTTGTAATTGTGGATGGAAGATTTAAGGAACAGTATGAAGCTAACCATATCCCCGGGGCGGTTAACCTCAATTACGAGGCAGTGGAGAAATTAAGGGACCCTTCCTTTTATAAAGAAATGAAGGATAGTGGTTTGCCCATACGCACTGAAAAGGCTGAAGCATTGTTCGGTAGTTTCGGCATTGGTAATGATTCAAAGGTTGTTCTCTATGATAATCCTCCGGATAGGTCCGCAGGTTTCCTGTTGGCTGCGCTTAAGATCCTTGGGGCTAATGATGTCCGCATATTAAAGGGCGGGATAAAGGAATGGAGGAAGAAGAAACTACCCACTAATACCGATCCCCCCCAGATAAAACCTGCCGCCTTTAAGGTCAATCCCAAAACGGCTCTCGTTGCTACCGCCGACTATATTGTAAAGAACATGAAGGATATCCAGCTTCTGGATGCCAGGACAGGGCAGGAGTATGCAGGGCTTGGCTCTGTACCCGGGACTAAAAACATAGAGTGGAAGAACTTTGCCGATGCCAAGGTCAGCATCAAACCTGTTGAGGAGATTCAAAAGGGATTAAATGAAGCCGGCATTACAAAGGACAAGGAGATAGTCGTCTATTGTAATAGCGGCTCAAGGGCAGGGCTCCCTTTTGTTGCCCTCATGACGGCCGGTTACAAGGTCAGGCTTTATTGGGGGTCTATGGATGAATGGAAGGAAGACCCCAACCTGCCTATAATCAAAAAGTGAACCCAATGGTAAGGACAAGATTTTCTAACAGGTGAATCGTTTATAAATGAAATGAAGGAGGGGATAACTATGGCTAAAAAAAATACAGGTGAGATGGATAGGAGGGCGTTTCTAAAGACTACAGGTGGGCTGGTTGCCACAACTGCTATCCTTGGTTTCCCTCACACATCAGAGGGTGCGTCTCCTGCGGAAAAGGAGTATGTGCCTAAGGATTTAAGAAAGTGGAGTCAATATACCACAGATATATATAAGTCAAAGTTTGCCTATACCAGAGGCGGCACAACAGGTTTTTCACCCCACAGTGTGAACTGTAAGGGAAACTGCGCATGGCAGACATTTGAAAATGAAGGCCGTGTTATCAGGGAAGAGCAGGTAGCCAACTACCCGCAGATCAGGCCTGACATCCCTGATGCAAATCCAAGGGGTTGCAATAAGGGCGCAATGCACAGCCAGTCCCTTTATCAGGAGGATAGACTTTTATACCCGATGAAGAGGGCGGGGGAGAGGGGTGAGGGGAAGTGGAAGAGGATTACATGGGACGAGGCATATACTGAAATAGCCGAGAAACTTGTAGATAAAGTTAAGGATGGGGGCTTTGGAAAGGTGATGATGTATGCAGGACTGGGCGTCCTGTCTCCGTTAAGAAGGGCTGCGGGTTTGCGTCTCCGTTCCCTGCTTGGTTCTGTAAGCCTTAATGCGGCAGGACCTGTAGGGGATATGTACCCCGGGGCCACCATAGTCTATGGCAACTCTCTTATAGGGACTACCTCTGAGGCTTGGTATGATGCGGATTATCTCTTAATAATGGCTGCAAATCCTATGGTGGCGCGACTCCCTGATTCCCATTATATAAATGAAGGAAAGTATAAGGGGAACAGGGTGGTTACAGTTGCTCCTGACTTTAGCCCAACAGCAAGGGCAAGTTCCCTCTGGGTGCCAATAAAGATTGGCTCGGACAGCCTATTTATGGCTTCCTTTAACCATGTAATACTCAAGGAAAAACTCTACAATGAAGCATTTATAAAGGAGCAGACTGATTTACCATTCCTGGTAAAGGCAGAGGATGGAAAACTCCTCAGGGAATCTGATATGGAGCCAGGGGGTAAAGGAGATGTATTCTATTTCTATGACCTGAACACCTCTAAACTAGAAGCTGCGCGCGGCAGCATGGGGAGTGATGTAAAAACTATAAAACTACCCAAAGGGGTAAACCCTGCGCTTGAGGGGACATGGACCATAAAGACCCCTGCAGGGAAGGATATAAAAGTTACCACAGCCTTTGAGATTTTAAAGAAGGAGTTGGACAAGTTCCCGCCTGAAAAGACCCAGAAGAATACAGGCATCAATCCGAGTATCGTCCATGAAGAGGCGCGTCGTTTTGCCAAGGCAGATAAGGCGCTTATAATAGGCGGCTACCGCACCCACAAGTACTACTGGGGAGTGCTTGCCATGTGGGGTCAGGCCATGGCATTGGCGCTTACGGGACATGGAGGAAGAAAGGGAGGACTGGATATAGACAATGAATGGAATCTTGGAGATATGGGCAAGCTTTCTGCCCCTGCGCCCAGCCGCGGAGGCTCAGGGTTTCTTGGCGACTGGTTCTGCCTTGACCAGAAGAATAGTTTTAACACCCACTACGATAACAAGGAGTTTAAAGATAAAGTGGGTATGACCAAAGACGAGGTTGTTAAACTTGGGGAGTGGGCCATAAAGGACGGTGGATTTGATTACGACGGCAAACCCGAGATAGCAATCTTTATCAGCGATAATAAGTTCCCCAGGTCTGCGGCGCAGAAGCAGTCACAGGAGACCTTCTTAAAGCAGACTGAATTCATTGTGGATATGAATATCCGTATGAGTTCCACAGGACGCCATGCAGATATACTCCTGCCCACCCTTGCCAACTATGAGAGTTACGATCTGCGTATGGACCCTGCATATTGCAGGTTTGGCAATGTGATGGTTCCACCCAATGGCTTAAAGCAGCAGGGTGAGGTTAAATCCGAGTGGGATATATGCTCCGAACTTTCTAAGAAGATAGAGGAGGTCGCAAAACGTAAAGGTGTATCAGCAGTGGAGGACAAAAAATTTAAAGACCCTAAAGACGACAAACTCCCATTTAAGAGGAACCTCCACACCATGTATAAGGATTTTATAACAGTGGATGGAAAAGAGTACAAGACTGAAAAGGAGCTCTTTGTCTGGCTTGCTGCACAGATGCCTGCTATAAAACACCAGCCCATTCAGAAGACTGTAGAAGATGGGTTTGTTACATTAAACCATGAGGCAGGACAGACAAGCCCCCTTTATCCTGACCAGCCCTTTTACCCCAATGAACCCCAGGTCTACCTCAAAAAGCCCTATGGGACCACATCAGGAAGACAGACGTTCTATGTGGACTATGACCTTTACCTCAAGCTGGGTTGCCCTGTCCCAACAGGGAGGGGACCGATAAGACCATCCAAATATCCATTGGCTTTTTTTGACTCACATACCAGACATGGAATTCACACCAACTGGAGGACACAGAAGTTTCAGCAAAGACTCCAGAGAGGGGTTCCATATATATGCCTGAACCCTGCTACAGCTCAAAAGAAAGGTATAAAAGATGGGGATTGGGTCAGGGTATTTAACGATGTGGGCGATTTCAAAGCAATGGCAAAATTATCAAATAGTACCCCCCCGGATGCGGTCTGGACAGAGCATGCATGGGAAGATATCCAGTTTGAGGGTGGGAAGGGTTACAATAGTCCATTGGCGGCATCTATATCGCCCCTGGAACTGGTTGGCAAGTATGGACATATGTCCGCCGGCTCATTCTGGGACGGGAATCGCATTATGG
>CAZVZI010000105.1:0-6414 GCA_964631455.1 uncultured Thermodesulfobacteriota bacterium
CAAATCCTGACAATATTTGCAACGAATCACCGTAAATGATTTTATTCAGATGCTCACTATTCATTGGGGTCTTGTCCTTTGAATTCGTTGTAGAGAATTTTGTAGATTCCGCTTTTTACTTTTTCGCTGCACTTTTTAATAATCGCTGGTTTTGCAATCCCTCTTACCCGTCCTCTCTCGTCAAATACCCAAAAATCTCTGTATGCGCGATTACATTTTTGACACTGAGGAATAATGTTTCCTTCAACCAGAGGTTTTGATGAGTCAATATGCGCTTTTTGCACTTTTGTTATGGTGTTCGGGTAGTGGATATTTTTCTTTCCTTCTTCAGAACCGCAGGTGGCACAGCGATTTCCATATTGTTGTTTAATGGCCTCCCAATTTCCGGTTGCTTCAATTCTGTGTCCTTTGAAATGAGGATACGGTCTCTCCAAAGTAATCAACCGATATTCCCCGCTTTTCTTCACATGAACATTGTCTCTGCCGCCCGCTGATATGAACCATCCCTTTTGCGCCCCGAGATGTCTTGCCTGTTGAACATCATTGGTTTTGGGATAAAATTTTCTGATGAATTCCGTAAGTTCGCCTTTCATCACAGAAACTGTGCTTGGATAAAACCTCGCAAGATAAACCAGCACAAGGGCATCCTTAACATAGTTTCCATCGCTATCTTTCAACTTTGGTAATTTGACACCATACTTCTTTAAATACTTTTCATGGTAATCTTTAACGATTTGATATACTTCTTCAATTTCTTTATCGGTCATAAAAATCCTTTCTGCAATAATTTTCGGAGAATTCGGTCTGAAAAATTGAACCGGAGGAACTTCTTTACTCCTGACTTGCAATCTCCGAACTCTGAACTCCAAACTCCGAACTAATCTCCGGCACATACAACCGTATCGCCCCATCCTGCTTGGACTGGTAAATTCTTATCACCTTCATCCTGGTCAACTCAAGCATTGCAAGAAATGTGGCGACTATCATGGTCCTGCTGCTGTCCGAAGGGAAAAGGGAGAAAAATGTTATGCTTTTCTCCTTGCCCAAAAGTTCCATGATAAAATTTATCCTGTCCGCAATCGTGATATTTTCTAATGCTACATCAAATCCGATGGTCTTTGGCGCCTTTGCCAAAACGTCTTTCAACGCAGCCAGCAAATCAAAGAGAGATAAATTTACCAATCCCCCTTCTTCCAAGCCCTCAGTCGGCATCTGGCCTTTTGTAAATGTGTCCCTGCCGAGAATCATCATCTGTTCCAATTGTGCGGAAGCCTCTTTATACTTCTGATATTCAAGCAGCCGCCGGATAAGCTCCTGGCGCGGGTCGCCGCCCTCCTCTTCTTCCTCGCCTGCTTCTTCTGAAAACGGCAAAAGCATTTTTGACTTAATGTGAATCAGGGTCGCTGCCATGAGCAGAAATTCTCCGGCCACATCAAGGTTGAGGGTCTTCATCATCTCCATATATTCCAGATATTGCTCTGTGATTTTAGCAATAGGAATATCATAGATATCCACCTCATTCTGCTTGATGAGGTGAAGGAGAAGGTCTAACGGGCCTTCAAATATTTCAAGTTTGACTTTGTAGGACATAAAATAAATAGTTGTCAGTATCCGTAAACCGTGAAAGATAATTCTTGTCTTTATGGACACGGAATACGGCGCGGATCAGATAAGTTCGTTTAATGCCTTAAATCTGTCTATATTATACTCGCCGTTTTTAAATACAAGCTGGTTAAATATTCTCGCCAACTTTTTATCTGTTCCTATTTTAGCTTTTATTGTCGCCTCGTTGTTTATCAACCCAATCTCGGAATGAAGGTTCCATTCTGCCAATCTTTGTTTGTAGAGTTTAAGGTTTTGCTGTTTGTTCTGATGGTTGTTGAGAAAGTCATATTTGGTTAAAAACTCAGTGGTTGCAATCGTGTTAATGAGTTGCAGTAATTGTTCCATTGTTGCGGTTTCGCCTGATAAAAAATCCCACAACTCGCTTGCCAGTAAAACCTCGCTGCCGGCAAAATATTTGTTCATATTGATAATTGAACCGAGAAATCTTGCTTTGTCATAACCGGTCGCAGATGCTTCATGTGTAGGATCAAACGGGAAACCGATATAAAACCGGACAGTTTTACCAGGAAACTTTTTGAACAGCGCAGATTTGCCCTCCAGAATTTTCTGCTTTTCACCGCGCATCTCTCCGGAGTTAGGTCTTACTGATTTCAATTCAATAGCAGTTACTTGCACTCCATCATCTATAAAAACATCTGCTGAAAAGTCCATGGCGCTCACAGGTTCGGTGTTGTCGTATATGAATAACTTCCGATTCTCCTTATCAAGATGCGGGATATTTTTCGCTGTGCTTAAATCGGTTATGATGGTATTTGCATTTTCCTTTTGCTTTTTATCAATGGAAAGATTGCCCAGCTTTTTAGAGGTGTATTCTCTTTTCTCGCCATCGCTTAAAATATGAGCGACATTCTCAAAGAATGTTTGTCCTAATGTGGTGTTCAATCCTTGCAGCCAACTGCTTAAAGTTACGAAAAATGGAACATCGGAAACTTTACCTTGAAACTTGTCTGCAAAGGCATTTAGGAATGCAGTGTGAAAGGGCGCATTTCTGTTGCTTGAAGCATCTTCAGGAAAACTTTCAAACCGTGTGAAAAGAACTTTAATGATTTGTATAGCTATTTTTTCAATTTTATCTTGCGATATCGGCATAATTACCTGGCTTTTAAATGGAAAATGGTTTCCGAGTAAGCCCCTTTATCTTTTTCTGTTCTGTTTAATACAGGCCGCTTATATTGATTGACTATTTTCATTCCTGCCTTTTCTGTAATAATAGGATACATATTATATTTGTCATTTGCCACGAGAAAAATATCGTAATCGGCAGCTAAAAACCTTTTACAGTTATTGAGCACATTGCTGATTCCCGCTATATAACTTTCTTTTGCTTCCCTTCCCTGCCCTTTAAAAAGCGGGCCGATTTCCAATTCGTCTTTGCGTTTAAAAGCGAAGAGATCGTAAGCGTAAGCGTGTTGTTCGTGATAATCAATCAGACCAACATATGGGGGGCTGGAAAAGACACCCTTGATTTTTTTCTTCTTTGCCAATTCTGCAAATGGAGGATTTTTCTTTTCAAGTTCCTTGAAAATGTCAATGGTGCGGCTGTCGCCGGTCAAACAAGCCTGATAAGTCCGTGTGCGCATCTTGTCAAACTGCATAAGCCTTTTCACCGTGTCTTGTGAATAAGTCTCCCACCACTTAAGAATCGAGAAAAGCGGCTTGCAAACCTTTCCGTGCTTTGCGCAATAATAAGTCGCGGTTATCGGTTCTTTGAGTGTCGCCAAATCTGCGTGGGTTGTGGCTCGGCAGGAGCGAATCGTTCTGCTTAAAATGATGCTGATGATTTTCTTTATGTCTCTATTTTCAATCTTTTTTATTTCATCGAATACAAATTCAATTTCTTCCCTGATGTGCTGTGAATACCACTTGTCAAGAAAGGAGTCTGCCTTGTCTTGCCGCAATTTAATATTGTATTCTTTAACGAGTTTATTGAAGACGGGAAGAAATTCCTTTTCTTTTTCTGCGCCGTATTTGTCTTCGTTGATTTCTCCTCTTTTCACTTTATATTTGTAGTCGGGAACCGGAAAATATTTGTTGTTGAACCGGTAAAGCGCCTTCAGCAGTTTTTCCTCAAACTCACGCGTGTGCGAGTCTGAAAGAAACTCTTTGAAGGTTTTGCTGATTCGGTTGATTTGATTTTGAACGTCAGGCATGTCGTATCTGGCTACCTTGCAATTTCCGATTAAAGAGTTAAAGGCTGAAACATCTATCCCAATGGCGTGCATTCCGAGTTCACAAGATTGAACCAATGTGGTTCCACTGCCGGCAAACGGATCAAGAATGATGTCCCCTTTTTTGAAATAAATCTGTTTTTTAAAGTTATCGGTGTGGCTATCAAGGAAATATTCAACCAACTGTGGGATAAATTTTCCTTTATACGGATGCAGCCGGTGAACATGCTTGGTTGTTTCAGCTTCTTTGTATTGGTCAAAAGACAAAGCCCAGTTCAAATCATCACCAAGCCGGTCTTTCCATGAAAGTTCTCTGTGGCCATTGTAAGATTTGTAGTAGTTAATTAACTCATGCTTGGAAACCAGAGTTGTGCCGTTGCCGCCGATCTTCTTTATTCTTCCGTATTGAATGAGATACGAAATATTTGAGGTCGTCACGGTCTTGCCCAGATGCCCCGTTGCCCATTTGCTGGCTTCTTTTATATTTAACAATTTGCTTGTCTCAATCATGTTTGTCTCGATTTGCAACATTACAAAGTAGTGGCCTGCGCAACCACGCCTTTTACAATTTCAACGCCTTCCTCACCCCGGTCATAGTCTCCTGCGCTATTTTTACCGCTTTTTTATTTCCTCTATTCAATACATCATTCACGACATCGGGATTTTTTGTCAGTTCAGCCCGTTTCTTTTGAATTGGCTCAAGCTTTTTGACGATAGACGGAATGAGCGACTTCTTGCACTCTATGCAGCCGATGCCCGCTGTTTTGCAGCCCTGTTCTACCCATGCGATGGTTTCCGGCGTGGAATAAATCTTGTGCAAAAAATATACCGGGCAGACTTCGGGATTTCCTTTGTCCGTCCGCCTCTGGCGCGCCGGATCTGTCATCATAGGCAGAATCTTTTTTTCTATGACATCAGGCGGGTCGGATAAAAATATGGCGTTGTTGTAGCTCTTGCTCATCTTTCTTCCGTCTGTGCCGAGGAGTTTCGGTGTTTCAGTAAGCAAGGTTTGCGGCTCAGGAAATGTTTCACCGTAGAGGAAATTAAACCTCCGGGTAATCTCGCGGGAAAGCTCCAGATGGGGCGCCTGGTCAATGCCCACCGGCACCATATTTGCCTTGTAAATAATAATATCCGCAGTCTGCAAAACAGGATAACCGAGGAAGCCGTAGGTGTGCAAATCCTTATCTTTTACCTCTTCTACCTGCTCCTTGTAAGTGGGATTTCTCTCCAGCCATGAAAGCGGCGTTATCATGGAGAGCAGGAGATGCAGTTCCGCGTGTTCCTTGACAGCGGATTGAAGAAATATGGTTGACCTCTCAGGATCAATGCCCACAGACAGCCAGTCAAGCGCCATCTCCCTGATATTCTCCTGAATGGCGGAAGGATTGTTATATTCTGTGGTCAGGGCGTGCCAATCCGCCACAAAGAAAAAACATTCATGCTCTTCCCCGATAGAAGCATTCGGGGACAAGTTTTGAAGTTTAAGCCAGTTTTCCAGAACGCCGTGAAAATGGCCGATGTGCAGTTTGCCCGACGGCCGCATGCCGCTTAAAACGCGCTTATTAGCCATCAGAGCCTGCCTCCCATAAGCAAACCGACTGCAAAACCGATTATTGGAGAAAGAATAATATGAACAATATCCGTCATAATCAAAAGAATCAGTATCAAAAATCCATAAGGCTCTATCCTTGCAAAAACCTCGGCCTGCTCTCTGGAAAGAAGCCCCATCAGAACCTTGCTTCCATCAAGGGGCGGGATAGGGATAAAATTAAAGACCGCCAGCCCGACATTTATAACCACGCTCACCTGTATCATCATATACACAGGCTTCATAATAAAAGAGATGGATGGGTCAAACAAAGCGCCGGATGTCAAAAGCAGCCTTAAGATAACGGCACTGACTGCCGCCAGAAACAGATTTGTTACCGGCCCTGCTATGGCAACCCACATCATGCCTTTTAACGGATCTCTGAAGTTTAAAGGATTTACAGGAACCGGCTTTGCCCATCCTATCATCCTGGTCATAAAAAATACAAGGGTTCCGACAGGGTCAAGGTGCTTAATCGGGTTTAAGGTAAGCCTTCCCAAAAGCCTTGCTGTGGGGTCTCCGAGCTTATCCGCCACCCAGCCGTGCGCAACCTCGTGAAATGTAACGGCCAGAAGAACCGGAACCGCAAGTATTGCTATATCCTGAATTATTGACGCTATGGATTCCATAAATTAAGTTCACAGGTTATCAGAAACCTTTGCTTTGCGTCAACGAAAATATAAAAATATGCGCTTGAATTAAGGTTTATCAGATGTTAATATGCGGTCTGAAATTTACAGGAGGTATTTTATGCCTGAAAAAGTCCTAATATTCGGCAAAGACACATGACCCTATACCACGGCAGCCCGTGAGGATTTTGCCAAAAAGGGTTATGAGGTTCGTTATGTAAATGTCCAGCAGGATGCCGCAGGCATGGAACAAATGCTCAAATATTCAAAGGGCAGAAAAGATGTTCCTGTTATCGTGGACGGGCCGAAGGTAACTATCGGCTTTGGCGGCAGTTGAGGGGTTTAATAGGCCGGCAGGTTGCTGGCCAAAGAATAGTAAGCAGTAAACAGTAAGCAGTAG
>CAZVZI010000106.1:0-6395 GCA_964631455.1 uncultured Thermodesulfobacteriota bacterium
CCTCCCTGGGAGCCAGAAAAATCGCAGCCTCCTTGAAACTTCAAGGGGGCTTTTTGTTTAGCGGCATGTTTTATTTTATCAAAGATTTTCCAGTCATCTCTTGCGGTTTATCAATGCCCATTAAATCAAGGATTGTAGGCGCTACATCCGACAGGCCGCCATCGTGGAGAGATACCTTCTTGTTTTCATTATCAATCAAAACAAACGGCACAGGATTTGTCGTGTGGGCTGTAAAGGCGTCGTTTGTGCCGTAGTCTATCATCTGCTCTATGTTGCCGTGGTCTGATGTAATAATGGCAGTCCAGCCGTTTCCCAGCGCAGTAGTTACAACTCTGTCCATACAATCATTGATTACCTCGCATGCCCTGACAGCAGCTTCCATAATTCCCGTGTGGCCAACCATGTCGCCATTTGCATAGTTTGCAAGTATAAATTTATAATTCCCGCTCTTTATCCTTTTTACAAGCTCATCGGTAACCTGATATGCGCTCATCTCAGGCTTTTTGTCGTATGTCGGCACCTCTTTTGGCGAAGATATAAGGACTCTATCCTCCAGCGGAAATGGTTTTTCCACGCCTCCGTTAAAGAAAAATGTCACATGTGCATATTTTTCTGTCTCCGCAATCCGTAACTGTTTTATCTTGTTACTGCTTAAAATCTCTGCCAGAATATTTTTTAAATTCTGCGGCGGAAATGCAACCGGAAGGTTGAATGTTGCATCATACTCGGTAAGACAGACATAAGCGGATAGTTTTATCTTTGCGCCTCTGTCAAATCCTTGAAAATCTTCCTGCGTAAGCGCCCGCGTCAGTTCCCTTGCCCTGTCTGCCCTGAAGTTAAAAAAGATTATTCCATCTCCATCCTTTATTGTCGTAAGAGGTTTATTGTTGCCGGTAATTACTGCCGGCAAAACAAATTCATCTGTTTCGCCTTTTTTATATGCTTCGTCAACTGCCTCAAGCGGGCCTTTTGACCATCTGCCGGCTCCGCTCCTCAACGCCTTATATGCCTTTTCCACCCGCTCCCATCTGTTGTCCCTGTCCATAGCATAATAGCGGCCTGATATTACGGTTATTTTGCCAATGCCTTTTTCATCAAGCTGCGCCTGAAGATTTTCAATGTAGCCTTTGCCGCTCGTTGGCGGCGTATCCCTGCCGTCAAGGAAGGCGTGGATAAAAACTTTGTCCAGTCCTTGTTTTTTCGCCATATCCAGCAGTGCAAAGAGATGATTGATGTGGCTGTGAACGCCGCCGTCAGATACAAGGCCCATAAAGTGGAGCGCGCCGCCGGCTTTTTTGATGCCAGCCATAGCGTCTAACAGGGTTTTGTTTTTGAAAAAATCTCCGGTTTCTATTTCGCGGTCTATGCGGGTAAGCTCCTGATACACAATCCGGCCCGCTCCCATAGTAAGATGGCCGACCTCCGAGTTGCCCATCTGTCCTTGGGGCAGACCCACTGACAGGCCGGAGGTTTCTAATTTTGTTTTGGGGTATTCTTTAAAGAGTTTGTCTAATACGGGGGTTTTTGCGAGTAACTGGGCATTTCCCTCTTTGCGCGGGTTTATGCCCCATCCATCAAGGACAATAAGTATAACAGGTCTCATTCTATCTCAATCCTTGGAGCCTCGGGCCAGAGACCTTCAAGGTTGTAAAATTCTCTCACCGGTTCAAGAAAGATGTGCGCAATCACATCTCCGTAATCTATCAAAGCCCAGTGTCCTTCCCGGATGCCTTCCATGCTTAAAGGCCGCGCCTTCTTTTTCTTAAGCCCGTCCTCTATTGAATTGGCGATTGCCTGAACCTGCCTATCGGATGCGGCGCTGCATATTAACAGATAATCCGCTATGGACGACAGTTTGCTGATGTTCAGTATAATAACCCCCTCCGCCTTTTTATCAAGGGCGAGTTGGGCTGCTTTAAGTGCCTTGTCTTTTGAATCCAGTTTAAAACCTCCCTAACGATACAACTTGTTTTTTGCTATATAATCTTCTATCTCTTTTGACAGAATATAACGAGTTGATTTGCCCTCTTTCACCATCTTTCTTACGCCTGACGCCGATATGCCAAAAAGCGTTGTTTCCATATATGTCACAAACTTGCCATAGTCATTGGCGTAAACGGCTTTTTCGGCATCATACCAGAACTTCCTTGCCAGTTCAACCGGCAAAACCTCGCCGATTTTTTTTACAGGATAGCCGGGACGCGGAATGACAATGAAATTGGTAAGCTTAAAAAGCTCTTCATACTTGCACCATGTGGTTATGTCATTAAATGAATCTGTGCCGACAATAAAACTGAAATCCGTTTTCGGAAATTTTTCATGAAGTTCTTTGAGGGTTACAATGGAATAAGACCTTCCGCCTCTTTTAATTTCAATGTCAGAGGTTTCAAAGAACGGATTATCCTTTGTTGCAAGCCGAACCATAAGAAGCCTGTGTTCAGGGGATATGAGAGAGTCGTCATCTTTATGGGGAGGTTGATAGGTTGGTATAAAAAGCGCTTTATCAAGGCCAAATGTCTCTCTGACCTCTTCGGCAATCCTCAGATGTCCAAAGTGAATCGGGTTAAATGTTCCGCCCATTATTGCTATGCGCATGGTTTTAACTTATGCCGTAAAATAGCGATAAAAAACTTCGCTATTTTACAAACTGGCGATTTGCCTGCCATACTTTGTTATCGGCGCATTTTTGCTCTTCACCGTATTGGTTATATACGGCTCATCGCAAAAACGGCCTCCGCCTCGTCTGGCAGGCAACTTACCAGTTTCCCCAAAAATCAAACTCTATTTTTGGGTTATACTATCCGACAAAGAAGATAATTTCAAGTTTTTCCGGCGTGATTCAATGTCTTCCGGCAATAATTACCTATCCAGCCCCTTCTGTTATCCTCTTCTTCCCAAAGATCCTTGCTACTATTATTCCCACCTCGTAAAGCACAAGCATGGGCGCTGCCATGAGTATCTGGCTGAAGGCATCAGGGGTAGGGGTGAGGATTGCGGCTGTGATGAATATAACGACAATTGCATATTTTCTATAGGCAGAGAGCATCTTCGCATCTACGATCCCAAACCGCGACAGGAAAAATATAAAAATCGGTATCTCAAATACAATTCCGAATGCGAGCAGGAATTTTGTGGTAAACGAGAAATACTCATCCATAGAGAGCATGGGATGGATAGTGTCGGATGAAAAGCTTAAGAAAAAAGGATAGCCCACAGGAAGCACGATAAAATATCCGAAGAGTGCGCCTCCGAGAAAGAGGATAATAGAAGAAATGACCACCGGGATAGTCCATTTTTTTTCACTTTCATGAAGCCCGGGCGTAATGAACGCCCATATTTCATATATGATGACAGGGCTTGCCAGAAATATGCCGGCCACCAAAGATATCTTCATATAGGTAAAAAACGGCTCTATCAGTCTCGTAAACGCAAATGTGGTGTCAGGAGGCAGGGGCCTTGCAAGCAGCTTAAAGAGTTCATCCGAATATCTGTATGAGACGGCAAATCCAATTGCAATGGCTGCAATGCTTCTCATAAGCCTCTTCCTGAGCTCCACCAGATGAGATGTAAACGGCATCTTATTGTCTTGCTGCATTTCTACGTATCCTTTGTTTTTTCTTCTGAGGGATTTTGTTTCGGCTGCTGCTCTGTCGGCGATTTTATCGGCTCAAGCGGATTGGGTATGGTTGCTTCTTTCAATGCTTCGTTCGATGATTTGGCCACCTGCTCAATATCATCTTTAACGCTGCTTTTTATCTCTTCTGTAGCCTTCTTGAATTCAGAAAACGCCTTGCCCAGCGCCTTTGCAAGGTCAGGGAGCTTTTGAGGGCCGATGAAAATCAAGGCTATGATAAAGATAATAATAAGTTCTGAAAGTCCTATTCCAAACATTATTTTCTCCTCTTTTGTCTATCTTATAGAATAAGTTGCCGGGTTTCAATATAAATCTGGATAGGAAATGCCGATAAGTTATTGACTCCTGTCCATACCTGTGCTACCAAGATAAAATGAAAATTGACGAGCAAATCGCAGGCTCCGTAAAGCTGATAACTTCAGAGAATCTTGCCAAAAGACTGAATATCCCTGAAAAGCATCGCATGCCCTACGGCCGTCATATTGCCAAAATAAATTCAACCCTGCTTAAGGATTTGGCAAAGAGAAAAGACGGCAAGCTAATTGTAGTTACAGCAATGAGCCCAACCCCTTCCGGCGAAGGCAAGACAACCCTAACAATCGGCCTGGCTCAGACATTCAAGCAATTGAAAAGACGGGTTGTTGCCTGTATAAGACAGCCCAGTTTAGGCCCGTTTTTTGGCGCAAAGGGTGGGGCAACAGGAAGCGGATATTCTCAAGTTCTGCCGGTTGAAGACATTGCGTTGCATTTTACCGGAGATGACCATGCAGTGGTTTCCGCGCACAACCTCATTTCTTCAATCATAGACAATCATGTTTATCACGGAAATAAACTGAAAATTAACCCCGACCGGATACTCTGGAAGCGGGCGTCTGATATAAACGACAGGGCGCTCAGAAAAATAAAGATTGATTTTGGCGGCAAAGGCGAGAGGCTGGAAGAATTTTACATATCCGCAGCATCAGAGCTCATGTCAATCCTTTGCCTGAGTCAAAATCTTTCTGATTTAAAAAAGCGGATAGAAAATATTTTGTTGGCCTTTGACAGCAACGGCCGTCCCATCTTGCTTAAGGATTTAAAAATTCAAGGCGCGGTAACAGCCCTTTTAAAAAATGCCATCCACCCTAACCTTGTGCAGTCTGTTGAAGGCGCGCCTGTATTTATCCACGGCGGACCTTTCGGCAATGTCTCCATCGGTTGCAGCAGCCTGATTGCTACAAAACTGGCATTGAAGCTCAGCGACTATGTCATAACCGAGGCCGGCTTTGCAACAGAGCTTGGCGCAGAGAAGTTTTTTGACATCAAATGTCGCATTGGTAGGCTTAAGCCGTCTGCGGTCGTTATTGTGGCGACATTAAAGGCGCTGCGATTCCACAACATCCCCCAAAAATCCCCCTCTTTTCCCCCTTTTTCAAAGGGGGAGGAAGGGGGATTTAAAAATCTTGAAAAACACATTGAAAATATCCGGCGATTCGGCCTGCCATTCCTTGTAGCAATAAACCGGTTCAAAGATGATACAGACAAAGAATTGAATGAAATAATCAACCTGCTTGAAGATAAAGGCATACCTGCCTTCATATCAGATGTCAGAAACAAAGGTGGCAAAGGCGGGCTTGATATTGCAGAAAAACTGATAGAGCTATGCAAAGAAGAAAACAGGTTTAAATATCTCTATCCGCTTAATATGCCTGTAAAGGAAAAGATTACAACCATTGCAACAGAGATGTACGGGGCAGACGGCGCAATATTTACAGATGAGGCAGAAAAGGATATTCAGGATATGGAGGCATTTGGATATAAAAACCTCCCTGTGTGCATTGCCAAAACGCCAAAATCATTGTCAGACAATGCAGCGCTTCCTGGGAGGCCTGAAAACTTCAAGATAACAGTCCGACAGGTATTGCCGGCAGCGGGCGCAGGTTTTCTTGTGGCAATCTGCGGAAATATCCTTCTTATGCCAGGATTTCCCGAGCATCCTATGGCAGAGAGGATTTAAGAATGGTTTCCGTTCCTATTTTCCACTATTAGGGAAACATAGGAAACAGGAAACATAGGGACAACCTCCATATTACTCCCAAACTTGAACCCACAAGAGATTTGAAACTGCCTCCGATTTAATCTATTTTCTCATCCATTCTATCTCTACCATTCCTTCCACCTTCTTAAATTCAGGGTCTCCTGTTAATATGACAGCATTTTCACGCACTGCAGTAGCAACTGCAAAGCAATCAGCAAAAGAAATTGGATGACCGGCTTTAATCCGTGCTGCCTCTATGATATGGTCAAAAGAATTAGGTAGAACATGTATGGGGAGATTTGGCAGAATGGTCTCTATAAAATAGTCTGCAGATGCAACACCTCTCTCCCTATCAATAATATAGTAAGTTTCCCCCACATTTATTTCATTCATTATAGTGGAACGGATATCCTGAGATGAGGAGAGCAGTTCTGTTATCTTTTGATAGTCATCCTCTTTTTTTAGGTATGCTACCAGAGCGTAGGAGTCTATCAACCTTCTTTTTCTTCAAGTCTTACTTCCTCCCTTCGTTCCTTCAAGAGCGCCTTGGTCAGCGATGAGCCTTTCTCAAAGATACCGCAGAAGGCCTTAACCGGGTCCTTGGGCAGAGGTATTATCTCGGCATGGTCTTTTACAATCTTAAGCAATACCTTCTGTTTTGGCTCAATATTCAGGGCATCTCTTATCTCTTTAGGCATAACAATCTGTCCTTTAGATGATACAATTACAGTTGGCATTGTTTTA
>CAZVZI010000107.1:0-6289 GCA_964631455.1 uncultured Thermodesulfobacteriota bacterium
TAAGCAAGCCTTTAAAGGCGCTCCTTTTTGACAGCTGGTATGACACCTACCTTGGAGTTGTTGTTCTGGTGCGGGTTTTCGACGGGGCGATAAAAAGAGGCGTGAAGATGAAATTTGTTTCAACAGGCAAGACCTTTGATGTGGACAAGGTCGGCGTATTTGCCCCGCATCCGGTGGAGAAAAAGGAACTTTCCGCAGGCGAGGTCGGTTTTGTCATAGCAGGCATAAAAGAGGTGGGCGAAACAAAGATCGGCGACACAATTACCGATGCCGTAAATCCCACGGACAGCCCGCTGCCCGGGTTTAAGGCTGTTAAGCCCATGGTCTTTTCCGGTCTCTATCCGGTTGATTCTGCGGAGTATGAAAATCTCAAGGAGGCGATGGAGAAATTAAAATTAAACGACGCCTCTTTTACATACGAGCCTGAGACATCCCTTGCCCTTGGTTTCGGCTTCAGGTGCGGGTTTCTGGGCCTGCTTCACATGGAGATAATTCAGGAGAGGCTTGAAAGGGAATATAAACTGAACCTGATAACAACCGCGCCCACGGTTGTTTACCGGGTTACCAAGAATGATGGGGAGATTATTCACATTGATACGCCTATCAAGCTGCCGTCGGTTCAATATATAGAAAAGATTGAAGAGCCGTATATTCTGGCAACCATACATCTTCCGAATGAGTATCTCGGGGCCATACTTGGGTTGTGCGAAAACAGGCGCGGTATCCAGAAGGCGATAAAATATATTACGCCTGCAAGGGTTACGGTGGAATATGAGATTCCGTTGAACGAGGTGGTCCTGGATTTTTATGACAGGCTCAAGACCTTGAGCAAAGGCTATGCTTCTATGGATTATGAATATCTTGATTATAGAGAGGCGGATTTGGTGAAGATGGATATTCTCTTAAACGGCGAACCGGTGGATGCGCTGTCCATCATTGTTCCAAGGGAAAAGGCGTATTACAGGGGCAAGGAACTGGCCGAGAAGATGAAGGGGATTATTCACAGACAGATGTTTGAGATTATAATTCAGGCGGCGATAGGGAGCAAGATAATTGCCAGAGAAACCGTGAAGGCGCTCAGAAAAAATGTTACTGCCAAGTGCTACGGCGGCGATATTACGAGAAAACGCAAACTTCTGGAAAAACAGAAAGAGGGAAAGAAGCGCATGAAACAGGTGGGAAGCGTGGAGATACCGCAGGAGGCATTTTTGGCGGTGCTGAAGATAAGTGATTAAGAGTCAAAATAGAGTCAGAGAGTCAAAGAGTCAAAGAAAGTAAGAACTTTTTTTCTCTGACCCTCTGACTCTATAAAGAAGGAGACTATAAATGCAAAAAAAGAAGGTAATAAGAGAAACCATCGAGGCCATTGTCATTGCGTTGGTTCTGGCTCTCATAATACGGACATTTGTTGTCCAGGCGTTCAAGATTCCGTCAAGCTCTATGGAGCCGACGCTTTTGATAGGCGACCATCTGCTTGTAAATAAATTTATCTATGGCGTTTCAGCGCCGTTTACCGACCGCAAGGTTTTCCGGTTTAAAAAGCCAAAATCAGGCGATGTGATTGTTTTTGAGTTTCCGGAGAATCCCGAGTATTGCAAAAGTTTGGCAAGCACGATAGTCAAAAGGTTTGAGAATGTTGCAGAAAAAGGCAGCGCATGGCAGCTTATTACAGATGATTGTAAAGATTTCATAAAGAGGGTTGTTGCTGTGGAAGGGGATGTTGTTGAGGTAAAGGATAAAAAGGTTTTTGTAAATAACAGGCCGCTTGAAAATAACCACGGCGTTAATGTTGACCCATCTATATATCCACCCGGACATGATCAGAGGGATAATTTCGGCCCGTATACTGTTCCGAAGCATTCGGTGTTTGCAATGGGAGACAACCGCGACAGGAGCTTTGACAGCCGCTACTGGGGCAGCGTTAATCTTAATCAGATAAAGGGCAAGGCGTTTATCATCTACTGGTCATGGGATGGGAACGAACATTGGCTCAGGTGGCGGCGGTTTGCGAATATAATAAGATAGGCTTACCTTACCCTTGAAATCTCTTTTGAATTGCCAGAATCTCATCCAGCCCCTTAAAAAATGCGCCTGACACTTGAGGGTCAAAATGACTCCCCTCGCCTTTTTTAATCTCCATCAGCGCATCCTCATTTGAAAAGGTAGGTTTATAGGGTCTTTTTGTGGTCAGGGCATCAAACACATCGCATACAGCAATAATCTTTCCGGACAAAGGTATCTCATCGCTGTGAAGCCTGTGCGGATAACCCGTGCCGTCATATCTTTCGTGGTGTGTGAGGGCTATCTCCTGAGCCTTCTGGAGAAGCCTTGATTCCGGAGTGGAAAGTATCAGACCGCCGATGATGGAATGTGTCTTAATCTTTTCAAACTCCTCGGGTGTAAGTTTATCAGGCTTAAGCAGGATGGAATCAGGCACGCCTATCTTTCCTATATCATGCATTGGCGCTGCCGCAAATATATCTTCCACCTCATCGCCTTTCATATCCATATTCCTTGCGGCAACCGCTGAATAATGACCGAGTCTCATTATGTGATTGCCTGTTTGATCGTCCCGGTATTCTGCTGCCCTGGAAAGTCTGTATATTGTCTCAAGTTCCGCGGTCTTTAATCTGTCATGGGCATTATACGCATACGCCTCCATAGCAATGCTCATATCCAGAAAAAAGACCTTTGTGAACGCGAGTATAGACTGCTGCGCCTTTTCCGGTTTATCAGGATATTTAAGAAAGATGCGGTCTATTGCAAACTGAAAATAACGGGTGTATGCCCCTATATACCACCCGGGTCCGAGCCCAATCCTTTCATGTGTACGGGCTACATTCAAACGGTCATTAAAGTAGCCGCTGCCATAATTCCCTTTTAACAGCTGCGTCCAGTATCTCTTCACCGACGGCTTAAGTCTCTTTATGACATCCGTATCCATTATAAATACCGATGTCTCCTTTTGCTTTAATATATGCTCGCAAAAACCTGCAATAAATTCGTCTATATGCGGGGCAAAATCATCCTTCATTGCCGCGATGGTTTTCCTGTCCTCTTTTGTGACAGAGAGATATTGCAGCCATCTTTCCCTATCGTGTCTATCCAACGGTTTTTCTTTATGTATCCAGTCCCTGAGCGCCTTCATCCTTTAAACCCCTCCAACGTCTTTAAAACCTTGCCAATATATCTATCGTCTGCCGCGCCTGTTCCCCAGAAATACCGCCCTATACCCTTATGATATCCCCATCTGCGGATATTGTCAGCAAGGATAAATGTGCCTAATCTGATATTGGTGTCAATGTCAAAGAGGTCGGCGTCAAGCCCGAATTCCTCTGCCATATGCGGCATGACCTGCATCAGTCCGGCTGCGCCTTTTGGGCTTACTGCAAAAGGCATGCCGCTGCTCTCCACAATAATAATCGCCATTACGAGATATGGGTCTATTTCCTGAAGGATTGAATACTTTTCCACCAGGCTGCATATGGTATAGATCTCTCCTATAGTAAGTTTGGGATTGACCTTTGCCAATCTGTCACCAAGGGCAAGTATCTTCTCATCATGGATAAAACGTCCTTGAATTTCAGATTGCAGGTCTTTGATTCTAAATTCAAGAGACTCTTTTGCAGACCTGTCAGGCAGGGCAATTTTTGTCTCTGCCAATTCATCAGTTGCAGCCGCCATTATTAAGAGAAAAAAGGTGATAGCAAGGATTGGTCTCATAAGGTCTCCGCCGGCATCTCCTCTATCCCATTATCCGCCTGCCCCCGAATGCTTGCCCTCGAGTGCTTATATCGGGGGCCTCTATCGGGGGGCAAAGGTCTGGATACGGATGTAATCTCTACCCCCCGCTCATTATCTGTATGCAGGTCTTTTGCTGAAACCTGAAGTATGCCGTCGCTGTCAATGGTAAATTGCACCTCTATTTTGGGCGCCCCGGCCGGCATAGGCGCGATATCAGTCAGCCTGAAATTTCCCAGACTCATGTTGTGTCTTGCCATGCCCTTTTCGCCCTGCAGGATATGAATATCCACAGATGTCTGGTCATCTGCCGCTGTTGTAAATATCTTGTCCCTTGATGCCGGGATTTGAGTATTCCTGTCAATGACCTTTGCAAATACCCCTCCCTGCGCCTCAATGCCCAATGACAGCGGGGTAACATCCACCAGCACAACATCATCCATCTCGCCTGCCAGTATCCCTGCCTGTATTGCTGCGCCAAGGGCAACTGCCTCGTCCGGATTAATATCCTTATATGGCTCCCTGCCGGTCAGTTTCCTTGCCAATTCCTGCACCGCAGGCATCCTCGTTGCGCCGCCCACAAGGATAACCCTGTCTATCTCCTCATAGCAGAGCGCTGCATCAGACAGCGCCTGCATAGTTGGTTCAACCAATCTCTTAACAAGGTCTCTAGTCATTTCCTCAAATCTTTTTCTTGTTAATGCAATTTCAAAAAGACCATTGCTTTTTCCCATCCCCTGATAGAGGCATTCGGGGGCAAGAATGCAGGGGATATTGATAAAGGTGGATAAGGCAGAAGACAGGGCAACCTTTGCTGTCTCTGCCGCCTCCCTAATCTTCTGCATCCTGTCTTCTGTCTTCTGACCCCCGATAGAGGCATTCGGGGGCAGGATAAGGAATTCATTAACCAGATATTCCACAATCCGCTGGTCCCAGTCATCTCCGCCAAGATGGGTATCCCCATTCACAGCCCTGACCTCAAATATACCCTGACCTATCTCAAGTATAGACACATCAAAGGTGCCTCCGCCTAAATCCCAGACCATAACCGTATCCGTATCTTCCTTATCCAATCCGTATGCTAATGCTGCAGCAGTCGGCTCATTGATTATCCTCTTTACCTCCAGCCCTGCGATGATACCGGCATCCCTTGTTGCCTGACGCTGTTCATTATTAAAATAGGCAGGCACAGTTATTACAGCCTTGTCTATATGTTCACCAAGGTATGCGCCGGCATTTGCCTTTATCTTTTGAAGTATCATGGCTGAAATCTCCTGCGGCGCATAATCTCTGCGATTTAGATTAAATCTGCGGCCGGTCCCCATATGCCTTTTGACAGAGGCGATGGTTGTGTCTGCTGCAGTCTGATTTTTTGCCTCTCTGCCAACTAATATCGCGCCATTAACAGACGCAACAACCGATGGGAGCAGTCTTTTCCCTTGAGCGTCAGGTATAATGACCGGCCGGCCCCCATCCATAAATGCCGCAACTGTATTGGTTGTTCCAAGGTCTATGCCTATTATTCGGGACATAGGTTTTCTCCTTCAAAGACGGGGACAGTCCCTATTCTACGACTCCGCTTCACTCCGTCCGTAAATAGGGACAGTCCCCTGATTCCTGATCTCTCTATCCCATTCATCCATAATCCCATACTTAAGCATTGTCTCCATTCCGGCTATGGCAGCGCCCAGATTGATGCCGATCATTGGGATGCCTGCAAGGGAAATAATAATGTCCGCGCGGATTACCAGTCCTTTGTCTAAAACCCTGTCTAAAAGGTCTGTGAGCGTAGCATTTCTTTCCATTAGAGGTTCCATATCCTATCCAATCCCACAAAACTGTATGGCGGCCAGGGCCCTGTGAAACGTACAGAGAACCCATCGGCGCTGCTGATCTTCTCTAATTCTTCGCCCACATATCTGCGTCTATCTTTTGGGACAAGGCATGACAGGTTCATAAGCATCTGCGTGTTCCCTTGTTTTGTTTTTGTCTTTTCCACAAAGATATCCTCAACATGCGCCTTTATTTGATTATATAATTTCTTAAAGCAGACTTCTGTCTCTGCCTCTATTTCATCTCTTAACCTCTTTTCAAATTTCTGTTTATACATATATGTGGCGCCGTCCCCGATGGATACATTCGGGGATGTTATTTCCCTCTGCAATTCCTTAAGTTCGGTGTCTCTGTCTACAACCCTTCCGGCAATCAGGTCTATATCCCAGAATATCTGAATCCCATATTCTGCCCTGCCCCTGAACCGTTCAATCTTTTTACACAGGGATTCATATTCTTGTTTAAGCCATGCCCGGACATGCGCTGCGCCACCTTTAATAATGGTGTTGAAGCTTATGGGGAGCGCTGTTCCAAACCTCTTCCATGCCTCATCAACCACCTGCTGATGTGTGATTATCCGGTTTATCACGGCATCCTCATCATCTGAGTTATATGCCTTTGCCTCGCAGTTATGGACAACTGCTAAAAGGCTGCAAAAGGGAATGGTGTATACCTCTGCTTTTTCTATGCCGATATTCCCCAGTGATATATCTTC
>CAZVZI010000108.1:0-1617 GCA_964631455.1 uncultured Thermodesulfobacteriota bacterium
TGAAGACAGATGGATAACTATAGGACAATCATTGAGTGGCAGTATTTTAGTGGTTGTTCATACCTACAGGAAAATAAAAGGCAAAACAAAAATCAAAGAAAAAAGTGGATAAAAAACAATAAATTGACTTGATAAATAAAATTCTTGTTTTTCTGATATAATAAGTTAAGATGTATGTAAAATTTAAGGATTACCTATGGCTAAATATGAAAATGCACCTATTATTGAAGCCCTCATTGACATCCGAATTAAAGTCAGGGATGATTTGAAGGTTGAACAATTAGAATCAATATATAATTTAATATCAGGTCAATACCCCGATAAAAAAACACGCCATAAATGGGAAAGCAAATTTGAATTTAAAAAGGGTGAACCGCTTGTTTCATCCGGCACAGAAACAATAGATGGTTATATTTTTACTTCTACTGACCATAAACAGATATTTCAGGCAAGATTGGATGGTTTTACCTTCAGCAGATTGAAGCCATATGAAACATGGGAACAGTTTCGTGATGAGGCGTATAAATTATGGCAAAAATATAGAGACGTTACTTCTCCAGAGATTACAAGAGTGGCTTTGAGATATATCAATAAGATGGAAATTCCTCTTTCTGGTAAGGATTTTAGCGAGTATCTGAAAGCAGCGCCAATTATCCCGGAAGCTTTGCCGCAAGGGGTAAGCAGTTTTCTGACGCGTGTTGTCATACACGAGCCGTCAATAGACGCAGCGGCTATAATCACACAGGCATTGGAACAAGTTATTAATCCTAATTTCATCCCTATAATATTAGACATTGATGTATTTAAACAAAAATCTGAAGGCATAAGCGAAAAAGATGCATGGGATACTCTTGAAAAATTACGGCATTTTAAAAATGAAATATTCGATAAGAGTATTACTCAAAAAGCAAAGGAGCTATTTTTATGAGCGTAGCAATCCAATGTATTGAATGTGCCACTTTTTATGATGCTCCAAGCAGTACTGGGTTCAGTGATGATTCTAAAAATCTGGTGAAAAATCTTAAAAAGCAGATTCGGAAGATGTATGAACCTTTCACAATTGGACGCCCTTTAGAAGAAGCTTTTCAATCACTAAAAGGACTCTATGGGGAGTGTTCTGCGGAAAATTGGGATGGATATGGTGCAAAATCTGTATCGGAAGACTCTGTTCATGAGGCGTTTAAATTTATTCAAATGCTTCCTTCTTCATTTGCTATGCCGCAAATGTTAGCTGAACCTTCCGGGGAAATAGGGCTGGAATGGTATAAAGATAAGAGGATGATTTTTGCAATTAGTTTTAATGGGAAAGGCATGATTACATATGCCGGAATATTTGGAAGCAATAAAATCCACGGGGAAGAATATTTCGGAGACTCAATCCCATCACGCATTATAGAAAACATTAGGCGTTTATATCCATAATGATGAGTGACTTAAATTTGAATCAGGTAAATCCAGAAGAAAATTTAGCACGCTTCATCTTTCAGAAAAGTCAATTTAGCCTCGAAAATAAAAGGGTTAAATATAATGCTTTTCTACCTGCACCCAATGGTGAAACATCAGTTTTTCGTAAGTCAAATCTATCTGACAGTGAATTATGGAAGATTGGTGACATTG
>CAZVZI010000108.1:1635-6229 GCA_964631455.1 uncultured Thermodesulfobacteriota bacterium
CCCAGAAACGAGGGCTTCCGCTTTTAGCGCGGGCAGACATTTTTGCCTTTCAAGTTTTTAGTGAAAATCTGAAAGTTATCCCTGATAATATCCCGCCGCGACACGCTAACATTGTTGGCTGGCCCGAAGAAAAATCTGAACGGATGTCAATTGCATTGGAATTGGCAAAGAATGCACAACTCCACCTTAAATGAAAAAGATATCTGACATTCCCAAATCAGACCGTCCTCGTGAAAAACTCCAGCAAAAAGGGGCAGAGAGAAGGTAAGAGGGGCACCCCCTACTTTTATTTGAATACAATTTGAAGCAGTAGAAAATTGACTTTAATGCTTTAATGTTTAATGGGACGGTTCTAATTATTTGAGAATGGCTTATATTCGTTGTTTACATTGGCATTTGCTTTTAATTAGAACAAGCATTTTTCTTCTGTCTTGCAATAGAGAAAAGCCACAGGTGCATTATCTTTCAGAACAGAAGGCAGAGATTGGAATTGTGGAGGAGCAGCGCGTGGTCGTAACGGCGGATATTACCTCTATTCCCTAAACAGTGAGGTGAAAAATATATGGCGGCAAGCAAGCTCGGAAAAGATGCGCTTGACCAGATAGATCAATACTCGCGGGATCGCGTGGGATTAAGCACCCTTGAGCGATACACCGGAAGTTCGGCAGAGGAGTTTCAATCGTTTATACTTCTCACCAACTTCAAACACTATGTTGACCTGTTTGCCAAAAATCTCGGCGAGCCGGTGCGGGTAGGCTCGGTTATGCAGGCATGCCACGCAAAAAAGGAAAGGATAACCATAGTAAATTACAGCGTAGGCTCCCCCACTGCTGCTTTGGCAGTAGAGCTGCTCTCTTTCATAAAAACCAAGGGGGTGCTGATGCTCGGCTTATGCGGAGGACTGCGGGATGAGCATGCCATAGGAGATTTTTTTAATCCAGTTGCGGCAATCAGGGGGGAAGCGACATCCGATTCCTATATGCCTAAACAGAGCCCTTCGCTAAGCTCTTTCGTAATCCAGAGATTCGTGTGCGAAGAAATGGAAAAAAGAGGCCTCAAATACCACACCGGCGTCATCCACACCACAAATGTCCGATTCTGGGAATTCAACGATGCCTTCAAGAAAACACTGACTGAGGAAAGGGCTCAGGCAATAGACATGGAATGCGCCACACTTTTTACAGTAGGCTTTGCAAGGTATGTGCCCATAGGCGCGCTCATGCTCATTTCAGACACACCGTTGAAAGAAAAGGGCATAAAGACCGCCGCAAGCGCAAAATTAGTCTTTGAAAAATATACCGCCCTTCATTTGGACACAGGTATCACGGTGCTTAAAAATATGCAGGCAAAAGAGCCTGCCGGTCTCGGCTATAGGTTTTGAGAAGCGGCCCTCAGCACCGTCACTATTCCGCCCCTCTGCGCCACATTCACAATCTTTTTCTGTGAGGCCCTTCCGAGGATGCCGATACCTTCTGGTGTCCCTGCCAATCCATACACAGTATAAAACTCCTCAAATATAATCTCGCCGCTTTCATCAAGGGTGGGAAAAGTTTTTGTAGACACCTTTCTATACTCCTGCGCTATCCATTTTCCATATTCTACGCAACCCCTGTCAATCATCTCATCACAGTGGGGTTGGCTCGTGTCTCTTCCAATGACAATACCGTATCCGCCGTAACCTCGGTTTGGTTTGAGTATAAGGCTGTCTTTATTTTTTCTTATATAATTCAACATTTCAACATTTTTTCCGTCGGGACTGTCTGTTCGTATATCCCTTATAATCTTCGTCCACGGAATATGTTTTAATATTCCTGCGTTCCGCAAGGTTCTGAAAACCTTTAAAAACCTCTTGTCCCTCAAAACCTCCCAGCAACTTTTGTGGTCAATCTCTCCTGCAATGGATGATATAACCTGATTTTTTTTGAATGCATTTTTTATGGCGTTTATGTGCTTACCCTTGCCCATTTTGAACAGTTCAATAAGTTCAAAATCCCGGTATATAATATCAATCTCATGGTCTTTATAGTAAGTCTCATCGTTCTTTAAATATAATTCCCGCGGGTCAACCATGTATGTTTTCATCTCGCACTTTTTACCAAACTTTTTATTGTAAAACTCCGCAAGGGATGGAAACTCTGTAATGCCTGATGTCAAGGTCTTGTCCTCTGCAAATGCGATATTAAGGCGCTTTCTGCCAAGCGCCTCTGCCTGATGCAGAATCTCATGGCACAGGAGCGTGCGTATATCCTCATTTCTTTCAAGCCTTATATTTTTATTTACCTTTCTTAACCGCGGCATAACAATGCCGACAATAAGCTCTTCTGCCGTCGGCACATAGTGGTTGCCGCCCACTGCAACCGCATTGTCCTCAAAGAACGTGATGGTGTCCTTCCAGTTTGGATGATAGATATCAAAATGGAAGTCAAGCCTTGACCATATGCCGCGTGTCTTTTTATGCTCTTTTGTCCATGTGTCTCTTATCCAGCATTCTTCTTCGTCTGTAAGCGGCAAAATCTCCCTTACCTCAGGGTGTTCAAGATAAAGGTCTATGAGTTTGGAAAGGGCATTTTTAATAAGAAGGCCGGTGTTATGGAGGTATTTTATTTGTTCAGGGCTTGCTACAAGAGGAATGGGGAGAAGATTGATTACATCGTATCTGCCTTCCCGTTCGTATGTAAAATCTCTTTCTTTAGAGGCATGATAGATTTCTTTAAAAATGGTTTTGATTTCTTTTTCAGGAATGGAAAGAAATGCGCGCCTTAATTCACAGTCCCAGTGCCTTACACGAGATAATTTCAACTTCAATCCTCTTCAACCTCTGCAAAGTTTTCTTTGGATGCGCCGCAATCAGGGCATTTTTCAGGTGGGTCGCCGCACTGGCCGTGACAGGTATGAATATAGCCGCATACAAGACATTTATATATCAGCTCCATCTCCATATCAGATACCTCCACTCATAGGCTAAATAGTGTTTGATATGGGAATTTATAGCACCATTTATTCATCTTGGCAATATCATCTCATAAAACCTATCTGTCCATCCAAAAATCTTTACAATTATTCCCTTCTTAAGTATACTATTTAATCTATGTCGAATATTATCGACGGAAAGGCCGTTGCTCAGAGATTCCGGGACAAATTAAAGGATGAGGTTCGTTTCCTCAAGGAACATGGTTTAAAGCCGGGACTGGCTGTAATACTTGTTGGAGATAACCCCGCGTCTTTAGTCTATGTCAAGGCAAAGACAAAGGCATGTGAAGAGATCGGCATTAATTCCTTTCAGTATAATTTTCACAAAGATATTGCCCAGGAAGAACTGCTCTGGCAGATAGCTGAACTGAACAACGACCCAAAGGTTCACGGCATCCTTGTTCAGCTTCCGCTCCCCAAACACCTTGACGAAGAACTGATTTTAGAGGCCATATCGCCTGAAAAAGATGTTGACGGTTTTCATCCGTTTAATACAGGAAGGCTTGTCATTGGAAAACCCGTGCTCCAGCCATGCACCCCGTTTGGCATCATGAAACTTCTGGAAGATACAGCCGTAGATTTAGGAGGCAAAGAGGCGGTGGTCGTAGGAAGAAGCAACATTGTCGGCAAACCCGTTGCCTTTATGCTTCTTCAAAAGAACGCAACAGTCACCATTTGCCATTCAAGGACGCAAAATCTGCAGGAAAAGATAAACAAGGCGGACATCTTGATTGCGGCAATAGGCAAACCGCATATGATAAAAGGAGAATGGATAAAGCAAGGGGCTGTTGTCATAGATGTCGGCATAAACCGTCTTGATAACGGCAAACTTGTCGGCGATGTGGAGTTTGAAGAGGCTTCCAAAAGGGCGTCGTTTATAACACCTGTGCCGGGCGGAGTAGGGCCAATGACCATTGCTATGCTTATGCATAATACGGTAGAAACGGCGAAAAGACAGTTTAAGAGCAAACAAAAAGACAGTCTAAAAGTCTAATAGTAAAATTCATGATTATTACGAAGAAAAAAAACTTTGCAGCCATATTGGAATATCTCAAAGACAGAAAGAATATCTATCTCTTTGGCTGCGATTCCTGCGCGGAGCAATGCGAGACAGGCGGAGAAAAAGAGGTAAAGGCAATGGCTGAATTGTTAAAAAAAGAAGGCAAAACCATAGCTGGCTTTGCAGTGCCTGACGAAACATGTTACAGCATGCTTATTAAAAAATATTTCCGTGAAGATAAAGATGCGATTGAAAATGCCGATGCCTTTCTTGTGCTTGCGTGCGGCGCCGGCGTGAAGGCAGTTGCCGACGCAGCAGACAATAACAAACCTGTGTTCCCGGCGCTTGATTCTTTATATCTCGCAAATGTTGCACGTTATGGTCATTTTTTTGAAGGCTGCTCCTTATGCGGAGAGTGCGTTCTCGGAGAAACCGGAGGGATTTGCCCTCACACCCAATGCCCCAAAGGGCTTTTAAACGGGCCTTGCGGCGGCGTGGCAGACGGTAAATGCGAAGTCAATATGGAAAATGAGTGCGCGTGGATAATGATTTATAGAAGGCTCAAGGCGCAAGGAAGATTGGATGTTCTGAAAAAGATTGCTCCTCCCAAGGATAATTCCGGCA
>CAZVZI010000109.1:0-6228 GCA_964631455.1 uncultured Thermodesulfobacteriota bacterium
AGACGAGCTTTACATCGCAGACGAGGCATTCTTCACAGGCACAGCCGCAGAGATAACGCCAATTCGCGAGATGGATAACAGAAAAATCGGCCAGGGCAAACCCGGGCCTGTGACAAAGACAATTCAGGAGACTTTTTTCAATATCGTGAAAGGAAAAGAAAAGAAGTATGAGGGGTGGCTGACGTATGTGTAGACAGTTCACGCTGAAAAACACCCATCATTCGGCTGAGCTCACGACGAAGCCTGCGTGTTGTCGCTGCAATTTCTGCGCTCAACATAGATGCTTAAAAATATCAGGATAAACAAAAAATCAGGCCCTTTTTATTACTGCTTTAAAGGCCTGACCTTTTTATCCGAGGAGTCGCTTCTGAGGCTTAATGGAACGATTTTATCTGCTCAGGAGTAAATTGCTGCACCTCAATCGCTTTCGCCTTGTTGCGGATAAAACCGGGAACAACGTTCAACGCCTTTGATTCATTATCGGCATCCACAAGGGCATAACCGGTGTGGTCGCCCTGGCTGCATCCCCAATAGAATTTGTTTAATACATCCCGGCCCTCTTGCATTACCTCATCAAGCTCCTTCAGACACTCTTCCTTGGTATGCGGTGATTCTAACAGGTACCTTCTCATGACGTTCACCCCCTTTTTTGTTCATATTGAAATTGACTATCCTTTTCATGATTATATTATAGCTCAAAAAGGCGGGATTGGCAAATTATTTTTATCTCATGCAGAGGTTATTGAAATGCTCTATGCCCTTTCTTTTTTCCCCCTCCTGTTCGCCTCCAATACTTTTTTCCTGATCCTGATATTTTTCGGCGTAATCTCAACCATCTCATCCTCGTTGATAAACTCTATGCTCTGCTCAAGGCTCAGCATCCTCGGCGGCGCAAGGCGGAGGGACTCGTCGGAGCCCGATGCCCGCATATTGGTCAGCTTTTTTTCCTTTATTACATTGACATCAAGGTCGTTCTCTCTTGAGTTTTCGCCAATTACCATGCCTTCGTAAACAGCCGTGCTTTCGCTTATGAACAGTTCGCCTCTGGGCTGGATATGAAACAGGGCATACACGGTGGTTACACCTGTCCTATCCGCAACCAGCGCGCCTGTTGCGCGCTTTGATATGGCGCCCTGCCACGGTTCATAACCGTCAAAGATATGATTTAAAAGCCCTGTGCCTTTTGTGTCAGTAAGAAATTCCGTTCTGAAACCGATAAGCCCTCTGGACGGCAGGCGAAACTCAAGCCTTACCCTGCCGTGACCGTTATTCTGCATCTTCTGCATCTTTCCCCTTCTCATGCCTATCTTTTGCGTTACCACGCCGATAAACTCTTCAGGGCAATCTATGGTAAGCTGCTCCATAGGCTCGTGCAGAACTCCGTCAATTTTTTTCGTAATCGTCTCCGGCATCCCCACGGTAAGCTCATACCCTTCACGTCGCATCATTTCTATAAGGATTGCCAATTGCAATTCACCCCTACCCATGACCTTGAACGAATCCTTTGCCTCCACCTGCTCCATTTTGATTGCCACATTATAGAGGAGTTCTTTTTCAAGCCGTTCTTTAAGATGACGCGATGTGACGAATTTTCCATCTTTACCGGCAAACGGCGACGAGTTGATGGAAACGACCATGGAGATGGTCGGCTCATCAACCGCAATTCTCGGCAAAGGTTTCGGAGTTTCAATATCTGTTACGGTGTCGCCTATGTTTGCGCCTTCTATTCCGGCAATGGCTACAATATCGCCCATAATTGCCTGTTGCTGCTCAACCCGCTTCAATCCCTGGAAACCGTAAAGCACGGTAATCTTTGTTTTCACCACATCACCTTTTTGATTCACCACGCCGACCATCTGGCCGGCCTTGATTGTTCCGCCGAATATGCGGCCCACGGCCAGCCTGCCCACATAGTCGTTGTAGTCAATATTGGTGACAAGAACTTGCAAAGCGCCGTTTTCATCCCCTTCAGGCGCAGGGATTGTTTTGAGTATCAAGTCAAAAAGAGGCTGGAGGTCTTTGCCATCTCCGTCGGGCGTAAGTTTTGCAAGTCCCTCTCTTGCAATGGTGTAGATAACAGGGAAATCAATCTGCTCCTCAGTTGCGTCTAAATCAATAAATAAATCATAAACCTCGTTTAATACCTCTTTTATTCTGGCGTCAGGCCTGTCAATTTTATTGATGACCACAATGGGCGGAAGATTGAGCTCCAGCGCCTTTTTCAACACAAATCTGGTTTGCGGCAGAGGGCCTTCGGAGGCGTCCACAAGCAGAAGCACGCCGTCCACCATTTTTAATGTCCTCTCAACCTCTCCGCCGAAATCCGCATGGCCGGGCGTATCAACAATATTTATCTTTACGCCGTTGTAGGATACTGCGGTATTCTTTGCCATGATGGTAATGCCGCGCTCCCGCTCAAGGTCTATGGAGTCCATGACACGTTCCTCCACCCTCTCGTTTTCCCTGAATATGCCTGCCTGTTTGAGCATGAAGTCAACGAGCGTTGTTTTGCCGTGGTCAACATGGGCGATGATGGCGATGTTTCTGATTTGTGTGTTTTTCATTTTCTCTCCCCAAAATGTTATTAAACAAAATAGTATACCTTAAAAAAAGCAAATTATGCAACCAAAAAGTTTGCCAAAATCAAAGGATTTTCTTGCTTTATTTTTAGCTTGGGATAAGATATAAATTCAAAGAGAGCAAGCTAAACCATCTGCGAAGGCGATGCAAAATGACTGAAAAGAAATGGCGTAACTTTAAAGATATCCCTTTACCAAAACTCCTGCATATCATATCCCTGCGCGGCGATGAGGCGAGCGTTCTGGATGTTGCAAGAGGTATGCTGAAGAGAAAGATATATTTTAAAAACGGCTGGCCTGTTAATGTTGTTTCCAACAGTATGAGCGATGTCCTCGGCAGGGTGATGATGGAGGAAGGCATTATCTCGCAGAAAGATTATGAAAAATCTCTTGAGATAGCGCTGAAGCAAAAGAAAAGGCACGGCGAAGTCCTGATCTCTCTGGGGCTTATATCTCAAAAAGGGCTTGACGACTGCCTCGCTCTTCAGATGAGGAAAAAGATATGGAGGGTCTTTAACTGGCATGACGGAGAGTATAAGTATTTTCTGATTAAGGGCGGCCTGCCGGCAAATCTGCAATTGCTGCCCATGAATCCTGCCTCGCTGATAATCAACGGAGTGCTGCATGGATATTATCAGTTTGAGCGGGCGGAGGCTGACCTTAAAAAGTTTATGGATATGCCTCTTGTTGTTTCCACCGACAAACCTTATAAAATTGAAGACCTCGGCTTGAATACCCAGCAGAGCCGCTTTGTTGCCGGATTTGACGGAACAGGCAAAACAAAGGAAATAATAAATAACTCAGACCTCCTCCGCCGGGAAGCCGAATTGCTCACATACGGCTTAATAATAACGAACATTTTATCTCTAAAGGAGAAAACCGTTGAGATTAAAGCCGTTCCTGAAGATGCGTTAAGATATGAGGCGCATGAAGAATATGTAGAAAAAGGGGCAAAAGAGGAAACATACGGAACAGCGCAAAAGATGGACGCAGAGCTTATATTTCAGAAAGGGAAAAATCATTTTACTGAAGGGAATTACGAAAAGGCGGCTGCTGAATTTGAAGAGATAGTAAGGCTTAATCCGGCTGAAGCGGAATATAAGGCATATCTCGGCTGGACGCTTTTCAGTAAAGATCCCAAAAACATAAAAAGGGCCAAGAGCCTTCTTATGGAATCGCTTTCAAGCAACCCTGATCTGGATGTGGCGCATATGTTCCTTGCAAGGCTTTATATAAAAGAGGGCTTGTTTAAGGAAGCTGAAGGCGGCCTGGCAGCGGCGCTTGGGAAAAACCCCTTTCTGCCGGCGGCATGGAAAGAGCGGGCTTTTATTAAAATAAGGGCTTGTTTTGACATCCGGGGAAAAGGATATCTTGATTATTTCCATTTAACCAAAAACCCATTTGACCTTTTACCGGATCCGGATTTCTTTTATCAGGGAGATGCGCATTCCGAGGCATTGCACTTTCTTTTAAACGGCATTAAGAGCGGTAAGGCTAATGTTATTATTCTTACAGGAGAAAAAGGGAGCGGAAAAACAAGCCTGTGCCTTAAAACAATGGACGCCATTGCAAATGAAAAGATGGTTTTTGTATATATAGATTCGCAACCCCCCCTGTCCCCCCCTTTATTAAAGGGGGGGTGGGTTGGGTTGGATATTTTGATTGCAATAAAAAATGAGCTGGGGATAAAGACCTCCGGCGATTTCTCGGAAAATGTTATTTCTGCGCTTCACACACACTGTTCCATGTGCAGGGGGGCAAAGGGGCGAACCGTTGTAATATTGGACAATGCCGACAAGCTCAATACAAATGCATTAAGGGTTGTAAAAACTTTATTGCAGATAGGCATTGACAATATAATAATCTCAGGACGGCCTGAAGTGGAAACAATGCTGAACGAACCTCATCTTAAGGAGGTTAAACAGGCCATATCCGGAATGCACCGGTTGCACCCTCTCGGCCTGGAAGAGACCAAGGAGTACATCTTCAAAAGGCTTGCATCGGCCGGCAGTGATGGAAAACCGGAGATTACCCCCTGGGCATTTAAAACCATACACAATGCAAGTCTTGGCAATCCTGAGATGATAAATAAAATCTGTGATTTGAGCCTTGATTTGGCAATGAAGATGGAGATGCAGGGAGTAGATGAACAGATTGTCAATTCTATAGAAAAAAACCTCGGCGCCGAGTTAGATGAAAGGCTGCCTCAAGTTGAACCCCTGATAGAAACATTCGGGGGCAAGCCTGTAGAGGAAAAGACGGATGGGCTTCTTGAAGAGAAGACAAGAAAGATTATAAACGAGCAAATAGCCGCTGCAGTAAAGGAGGCGGTAAATAAAGCTATGGAAGATGCCGGAAAAACATTTGAGCAGAAAACGCAGCAAATCATAGAACAAAGGATAGGCCGTCCTTTTGAAGAAAAAATTAGAAAGATTATAACTGAGCAAACAGAGAGAACCGTTGAAGAAGCGGTGAAAAAGGAATTTGAGAAAAGGTCGGCCCAACCTGACCCCCATGCCTCATTAACCCCCGATGTTAAAGATTTTGGCGCTGGGATAAATGAAACTATAGAAAAAACAGAATCCCCCCCTGAAGAGCAGACGAGAGGGCAGGCAGGACAAATCACAAGCGAGCAAATAACCGATGCTGCTGGCTATGCGTCTCAACCCGAATCTGTCTTTATTTCATTTGAGGCTGATGAAAAAAACAGAGGCCGCTTTGCAAAAAGCGGCCTCCTGATTAAAATCCTGATATTTGCAATCGCAGTCGGGGCTATATTGGCTGGTATTGCCAATTATTATGATGTGTTGCAAAAAACAGACATCTTTTCAACTTCAAGCGAAATCAAACCTTCTCAGATAAAATCTGTTGCTTTGCCCAAAATAGAACCGCCGCCGGTTAAGATTGCGCCCCCGGCAGCAGAAAATCCGTCTGCGCTTGTAGTGGTTCAGCCTGCGCAAGAAGATAAAACTCCAGCAGAAGCGCAGAAAACTGCTCGGGAATCGCCTGAAATTAGCAAGCCTGTGTCGAAAGGCATATCCGATACAAAGATTCAGGGCTTGCCCCCGCATGTATCAAGCGGGGGGCAGGCAAGATTATTTACGCTCACATTTGAGTTAAACGGCGGCAGGAAAGAAACTGTTTTTAACGGCGAAACCTTTAAAGTAAAAAGGGGAGATAAGATAAAGATTGTCTCCGCAGATGTAGGGGATATTCCGTCCAAAGATATTACTGTAAATCTGCTCGGTTTTGTAAGCAATAAGAACGATAATACGGGAGAAGACAGAGGCTATCTTATTGACACGGCAAAAGATATGTGGAAAAAACATTCTACGGGCGGAAAAGGTAAGGAATATCCAATTGTAGTAAAACACAAAGGAGAGAAGATAGGGAACGTAGTGTTGAAAATAACAGATTGAAACTATTTCCCTTCCCACAGATGTTTATCCACATACTGGGCGAGGATTTCCTGCATCCTCGCAGGCGGCGGCACAGGGAAAAAGAAGTTTATCACCGCATGGCCTATTTCATGCGCCAGAACGCCGTCAGTCGTATCTGAGAGGGAAAGGTATATAGCCCTGGTTTTGTGGTTATAGAACGCTACGGGTGACTTGCCGAAGCTGCCGGTGGCGAGATATTTCAGGGACAG
>CAZVZI010000110.1:0-6228 GCA_964631455.1 uncultured Thermodesulfobacteriota bacterium
AGGAAATTCCAGGGGAAAACTGTAAAGGGCATACTCGTGAAGACTTAATGGAAAGCCTGCGAGCTACTCTAAAGGAGGCTCTTGAATTTAACCGCCAAGACGCGCTCTCTGCGGTAGGAGCAGGTTATATGGAAGAAAAAATTGCTGTATGAAACGCAATGACCTGCTGAAATATTTACGGTCTCAAGGATGTGAATTTGTAAGAGAAGGCGGTCGTCATTCGTGGTGGTGGAATCCAATTCAAAACAAACGCTCATCTGTGCCGCGGCATACAGAAATCAACGATAACCTCGCAAGAAAAATATGCAAGGACCTTGGCATAAAGCAAATAAAGTAAGCCCTAACAAATCACTCAACCCGGCACGATTTCACCGTGCGGGTTAATTCAGGCATTATATCTCCACGCCATCTATCTTAACCCCGCAATGCGGGCATTTTGAATCTTTTACCAGATTCTTCCGCACGACAAAGCCGAACCTTTCAATTATCTTCTTTTTGCAGCCGTGTAGGTTGGGTTGAGCTTTGCGAAACCCAACAAACAAACCATTGCAATAAATCGTTGGGTTGAAAAACCCAACCTCTGCACTCTTCTAAAACTTAAAATCAAAAACAGTGACGTAAAGTTCCAGTGGATGCCCCATAAATATATCCTCCTTTTTCTCGCGCTCACTAATAAAATATATTTCTTTCACTGTATCATTTGCACCTGTTGGCGCAGATTTTATATCATCTGTTTTGTTTGATCGTATAATATGTCCTATGATAATACCGATTCCTACCGCAACACCTGCCATGATGCCTGCATCCTGCGCGGATAGTTTATAGTCGTCAGCAGAATGCACATCAGGAGGGCTTGTAAAACAAAGAATTGCCGCCAGAAAGACAGCTATAGCGGATGCCTTACTTAAAAATATTTTCCTCTGGCCGTTTATTTTTCCCATTTCTGCTGGGCCTCCTTTTTGATAGTATTTTTTAATAAGCAGATAGCTTATCTATAGCTATTTTACTAATTCCCAATCAAAAACCTGAATCATCTTCATTCAAAAATACAAAATGGCTCTTGTTGTTTTCGTTTACTGTATTTTAACCAGTTTAAAACTCTCAATTACTTTTTCAAAAGTTTTAACATCTCTGTCGAAGTAGTATCTCGCAGGAGCTTTATATCTGATTAAATAAACTTGTTCTCCGGACATAAAACCATAAAGGACCCGTTTGTATTTCAAGCCTGTATTATTATCCTTGGATATCCATATCATATAAAATCCTTGATAGCCACTTATGTTTACAGGTTTATTTTCTACTATCTCAAAATTTGAAATATTGGGGTTAACACCTGTGGAATTGAGATCAAGGATTACCTCTGCAACTTCCTGCGGCAGCATACCCTTATTAAAGCGTTTTTTTGTATATTTGAGCGGTTGATCAGTACGAATTATTTCAATATTGATAAGTTGTAAATTTGCGCCATCTTTGGTTATAAATAAATAATTCTGGGATATACTTGACTTTAGCCATCCAGTAGGGAGTTCAACAGAAAAATTATGAGTGTAGTCTTTGTATAAGCCGCCAACCTCAACCCATGGAGTAGCGCAGCCCATGATGAGTAATAATGTAACTATGGCCAACGAAAACTTTTTCATCTCCATCCTCAATTTCATTACAATTCTTTAATTAATTCTTCTATATATACCTTGTCAATTGCCTTTGGCGAAAGAGTTAAATATTTTTCCAGAAACTTTCTGGCAATGGATTTTTCTCCCTGTTTGTAGTATATCATTCCAATCTCCTTATAAGGGTCTGGATATAAGGGGTCCATAGATATGGCCTTCTGATAATATTCCTGCGCCTTTTCTATATCACCTTGTGCTGCTTTTTGCCTGTAAATTTCACCCAAAAAATAGTATGCCTTTGCCTCATCGTGTTTTATAAACAGATATCTTTCTATCCCCTTTTGCGCTTTTTTATATCTGCCAATCTTAAGGTCTAAAGTTGCATTATCCAATATCACCCTATATGTTTTTTTTGAAAATATCTCCGAATTCTTTATGCCGCCAATTTTATTTTTATATTCTGTCATAAGGAAGCTATCATAATTAGATATTCGTTCCTGAATCTTCGGATGCGTTCCAAAAAAGAAAGGTTCTACAATTTTTTCTTCCTCAATTTCCTTTTTAAGATGCGTGAAGATTTTCACTGCCTCTTGAGGGTCGTATCCTGCATTTATCATGAGTTTAAATCCCTCTCTATCAGCCTCAGTTTCCAACTCTCTTGAGTAACCAGTTACAGAAGCTACTGTGCCTATCGCACCCAGCGCATCTCCAATAATGGGAAGCCCAATGGCCATTATTGTAAAGAACGCCGACTTATTTTTGGCATTTCTGATTTCTTTTATAGCATGCCTGTGGGTAAAATGGGTCATCTCGTGGCCAAGAATGGCCGCAAGCTGTGCCTCGTTTTCCATTTTTGCAAGCATTCCGGTATGGATGTAAACAACGCCGTTTGGCATTGCAAAGGCATTGAGAAAGGGAGCCTTTATTATCAAGATTTTAAACGGTACGGCTTTAAAAACTTCAGGAGGCAGAATTTTCTCGGCAATCTCATTTATATAAGCTTCAAGTTCGTCATCTCTATATATAAGCCCGCTTTTATCAAGTTTTTCTTCCCCTTCTTTGGAACGAAGCCAGAGCCTCTTTTCATCATCCTCTAATTTGAAACCTGTGGCGGTCATCGGTAGAATGTTGGTGGTCTCACAACCAATGACTATTCCAAGCATGAACAATATCAATATAGGATGCTTCATTTTTCAAGTCCTTTAAAATCAGCAAGAATGCTTTTTACGATGATTGTTGCATCTTCAGGATTCCTGATATCATATCCCACCAAACCGAAAGCATCCTTTATTCTAAAAAAGGTTTTTTGCCAGAGTATCGTGCCGGAGGGATCGATGATAACTGTTCTTACAAGAGTAGTTCCTGTGATAAGTTTTGGCGCGTAAATACCTGCGGTTATGAAGGCCAACGACAATTCTTTGGCAGCAGTTGTTGCCTTTTTCCCCACTGTCGCTATTAAATCCTCAGCATCAATAATGATTAAAACATCTGCTCCATGTTTGCTCACAATATGCTCAATGGAACCCACAGAATAATCAAAATCCTTGTTTTTTTTATAAGAACGAACTGTTCTGTACATTCCATTTGATATAATATTCAAGGTTTCGGGCTGTATGATAGCTTTGTAAAGAGCTTGGATATCTTCTACTTCTTCTTTGATATCCTGAGCAATTGTCAATTCTTTTGCCTCTATAGATTTTTCTTTAAGGCCATCTACAAGCGCCTGCTGTATATTTGCTTTTCCTGTTTTGGACCAATCGTCCCTGATCTCATATAGCCCGCCTGTTGATAATTCATAGATTTTTACATCAGGTGAAATAAACAGAACAGTCTTGATCTTCTTTGTCTGCATCACAAATTCAGGATGTGATAGAGATACCATGTGCATTTTTGGAGAACACCCAAATACTGCCAAAATGAGAAAAAACAGTAAAAAGCAATCAAACAATTGCTGTATTTTAAATTTCACTTGGTGTCCCCCCTTTCTCATTGTTGATTCTCAGCCTATATCTCCACCCCATCTATCTTAACCCCGCAGTGCGGGCATTTTGAATCTTCAACCAAATTCTTCCGAACTGTAAAGCCGAAGCGCTCGATTATCTTTTCTTTGCACTTATAGCAGTAGGTGGATTCGCCGGGGTCGCCGGGCACATTGCCGGTGTAGACATACAGAAGCCCTTCTTCAAAACCGATCTCCCGCGCCCGGTCAATGATGGAGACAGGCGTCCTCGGCAGGTTGTTCAATTTGTAAGTGGGATAAAATGCGCTTAAGTGCCACGGCATTGTCTTGTCTGTTTTGTAAATCCATTTTGCGATTTGTCTCAGCTCATCCTCTGAATCATTCTGGGTCGGGATTATGAGGGTCGTTACCTCAACCCATATTCCGAGTTTACGCATATATTCAATGGACTCAAGCACAGGGGCAAGGCGCGCCCCGCACACCCTTTTGTAGAACTCCTCTGTGAACGCCTTGACATCCACATTGGTCGCATCCAGAAGCCCGTTCATCGCGTCAATGCACTCCCTTGTCATAAAACCGTTGGTCACAAAGGTGTTTTTCAACCCCATCTCTTTTGCAAACTTCATGCAGTCATACGCAAACTCAAAGAATATGGTCGGCTCCGTGTAGGTATAGGATATGCTCTTGCAGCCTGTTTCCAATGCCTCGTGAACAATCTCTTCAGGTGTTATATCTTCGCCGAGGATGCGCTTTTCATCTTTTGGCATCTGTGAGATTTCAAAATTCTGGCAGTGGAGACAGCGAAAGTTGCAGCCGACTGTTGCAATGGAATAGGAATGGCTTCCGGGCTGGAAGTGGAAGAACGGCTTTTTTTCTATGGGGTCTATGTGATGTGCAATGATCTTTCCGTAAACAAGGGTATAGAGGATGCCGCCCCTGTTTTCGCGCACACCGCAGATGCCCCGCTTGCCGTCAGCGATTTTGCAGTGGTGCGCGCAGAGAAAACAGTGAACATAATTTTTATCGGCCTTATTATATAAACGAGCTTCCATTTTTGCATTCACAATTCACGCTCAAAAATAGCCTGGATGCAAGGCGGCGAGGAGCGAGCAGCGGAGCATACTTTTTAGGTATGTGAGCAGCGCAGCAACGAAGACAACGAAGCAGACGGGTGTTTTTCAGCGTGAATTATCTCTCCCACACCACCCTCGTTACCCTATCCTCAGTCAGCTTCATTTCCAGATTACCCTTAAATGCGCTGTGGATTTTTCTTCCGATGCGCTGGGCGAGTTTTTCGTGGGTCGTCGTAATATTCACCATCTTGCCGTTGTCTTTGATTTCACTTATCCTTTGCAATGGATTATATCCCATTGCCCGCTCTTCTTCGTTCTTTATCAGGTTCAAAATATCCTGTTTATGTTCTTTGAGATAATCGCCTTTCAAGGTGACAAAGCCTTCGGCGTATCTGTCCCGTATCTTTTGGCACGCAGGGCAGAGGACAACAAGGGTTTTTTTGTGATTTCCTTTTTTCTTATAAAGCGCCTCGTCCAGCGACCAGCGCTTATTGTGATAAACGGCATGACATCGTTTACACGCAGCCATGTCATGTGGCCCCTCCTTGGGAAGATACGGGTCTTTGTAAGTATCAATCCCTTTTTTTGCTACCTTTTGCGAAGAACTTTTAGCCTTCATTGAGTATGCCTCCTTCGGATTTATTTTACACCGTTTGTTTTAATTGAGCGTTGTTTTCAGACATCGTCCATGCAGGCAATGGTTCTCCTGTTGCTTCATGGTACAGGGTTTCAGGGGCGATATCCACATCATCAGGCCAGCATAAGACGCCCAATTCCTTGTTGACATAAAACCGCTTAAAATATTCCCTATCGGCAAAATGGTTGAACACGCCGCCTTTTTTCGCGTAATGTTGAAAGTCAACAATTCCGGTTTTCCCATTTTCAAACACGAGTTCCAGTTTATACCCGTCAATATAACTTGCCTTTAGAACATCGTACATAAACAATGCCCCCTCATTTTATTTTAACGGCTCTATCGGAATCGTCGGTTTTTACAACAACCTCGCCATCCAGAATATAACACTCCTCATCGCTGTCATACTGCCAGTCAAACTTCGAAACCTCCTTTTCCCAGATTGGCCATGTTTTTGTTTTTCGTTTTTCAATTTCATCTTGCGTTAGTTTTTCTAAAATAACCTTTGGCATAAAAGTTATGACGCTCTGCTTTAGTAATTATTTATTCGCCAAAAAATCCCAATATCCCCGCGGCGTGATTATTTTTATTCCTTTATACTCTTTTAATGTCAACAGGTCATTATCGCCTGTGAGTATAAAGTCAGCGTTCCCATTTAATGCAGCGCCTATTATCTTGATGTCATCTTTGTCCCGGCAGGTTGATTTGTCAAGTTCCTGAGGCTTAAACAATTCTGTTGTATCGCGCAGATACTCTATTATATTTTGAACAATATCTTTCTGCAGATGGATTTTCTTAACCAGATTTTCTTTAACCTCTGACAGGATATGTTCGCTTATGATAATAGTATCTTCCGCAAGACATACTTCAAATATTTCAGCGCATAAACCTCTGGCAGCAAAGGCGGCTATAATGACATTCGTGTCTAATACAACCCTCATGAGATGGTTT
>CAZVZI010000111.1:0-2669 GCA_964631455.1 uncultured Thermodesulfobacteriota bacterium
GAAAAGTATGTGAATATCCAGCGGGAGGAGTTTAAGCGGCTCGGCGTGTTCGGCGAATGGGACAAGCCGTATCTCACCATGAATTATCAATATCAGGCATCTATCTTGAGAGAGCTTGGCAAGTTTGTTGCCAACGGACTTGTGTATAAAGGCAAGCGTCCGATTCACTGGTGCTCCTCGTGCCAGACAGCTTTGGCAGAGGCAGAGGTGGAATATAATGACAAAGAATCGCCGTCGATTTATGTGAAGTTCGGAGTTCGGAGCTCGGAGTTAGGAGAAAAACTGCCAAGCCTCGTTAATAAAAATGTCTTTGTCATAATCTGGACGACGACCCCGTGGACGCTTCCGGCAAATCTGGCTATTGCATTGCATCCTGAGTTTGAGTATGTAGTCGTGGAAATACAAAAAACTCCTCCCCCTATCCCCCTCCAGAGGGGGACAAAGGCGGGGGAGCATGGACAAGAAATATTTATTGTTGCAAAAGGTCTATTGGGAAACATCGCTCAAAAACTTGGCTGGCCGGATTATAAAATTCTCACTACATTCAAGGCGGAAAAATTAGAGGGCATGAAGGCGCGGCATCCTTTTATTGACAGGGATTCTGTAATTGTGCTGGGCGAGCATATAACATTGGACGCAGGCACAGGCTGCGTGCATACTGCGCCCGGTCATGGCCAGGAAGATTATGAGATGGCGCTCAAATATAATCTGGATATTTACAATCCGGTTGACAATCAGGGCAAATTTACATCACAGGTGCCGGAGTTTGAAGGTCAGTACGTGTTCAAGGCAAATAGCGGCATCATTGATTTGTTGAAACAAAAAGGCGCATTGCTGGGAGATCCTGAAGAAAAAATCAAACATTCCTATCCCCACTGCTGGCGGTGTAAAAATCCGATTATCTTCCGCGCAACCGAGCAGTGGTTTATCTCTATGGAAAGAGGTGAACTGAGAAAAAAGGCTCTGGAGGCGATTGACAAGGTTGACTGGATACCGTCGTGGGGCAGGGACAGAATTTACAACATGGTCGCAAACAGGCCGGACTGGTGCATCTCGCGCCAGAGGGCGTGGGGCGTGCCGATTACCGCATTTACATGCAAAAAATGCGGCCATACCTTGCTGGAAGAAAATATCATCAATAAAATAGCGGACGAGTTCGAGAAAAAGGGCGCTGACATCTGGTTTGAAAGAGGTGCAAAAGAACTTTTGCCCGCAGGAACAAACTGCCCTAAATGCGGAAGCCATGAATTGGAAAAAGAGGAAAATATATTGGATGTCTGGTTTGATTCAGGCACAAGCTTTGCCGGCGTTCTGGAAAAGAGGGAAAATTTAAAAATGCCCGCAGACCTCTATCTTGAAGGAAGCGACCAGCACCGGGGCTGGTTTCACTCATCGCTCTTTGCGTCCATCGGAACAAGGGGCATTGCGCCTTACAAGGCGGTATTGACCCACGGTTTTGTGGTTGACGGCTCAGGCAGAAAAATGAGCAAGTCGCTCGGCAATGTGGTTGCGCCGCAGGAGGTTATCGGCAAACACGGGGCAGAGGTCTTGCGGCTCTGGGTTGCAGGCGAGGATTACCGCGAAGACATCCGCATATCAGAAGAAATATTAAAGAGGCTCTCCGAGGCTTACCGGCGAATCCGCAACACCTTCAGATACATCCTCGGTAATCTGTATGACTTCGATCCTGAAAAAGATATTGTTCCCTACAACGACCTGACCGAGTTGGACAGACTTACCTTGCATAGACTTGCGAAACTTACTGAAAAAGTATTGAAGGCTTACGAGACTTTTGAGTTTCATGTCATCTATCATTCTGTCCACAACTTCTGCAATGTGGACTTGAGCGCATTCTATTTGGATGTTTTGAAAGACCGCTTATATATCTCGCGGCCTGGTTCAAAGGCGCGGCGTGCAGGCCAGACCACAATCTATTATATTGCGGATTATCTCGTGCGGCTCATTGCGCCTGTGCTGGTATTTACCTCTGACGAGGTGTGGCAATTCATGCCCAAAAGAAAAGGGGCAAGCGTTCATCTTGCATCGTTTCCGCAAGTGAAAAAAGAATGGATGGATGATGAACTGGAAAAGAAATGGGACGATCTCTTAACATATAAAAGACACATTTCTGTTGCACTCGAAGAAGCAAGACAAAAAAAGGTAATCGGTCATCCTCTTGATGCAGAAGTAATCATCTATTCACAGGATACAACCCTATTGGAAAATGAAAAGGAAACTCTTGAAGAAATATTAATCATCTCTATGCTCACGGTGGTGAAAGATGAGTCAGAATTCAATTCAATGGAAGGTAAGGCGTTAACATATGCACTAGATAATAAGGATAATTATATTAATATCAAAGTTTTAAAGGCCTCTGGTACAAAATGTGAGAGGTGCTGGCATATAACAAAGACCGTAGGTACAAATAAACTACACCCAACAATCTGTGAAAGGTGTGTGGAGGCGGTAAGATAGGATTACTGACACCCTGATAATACAGAGCCGTCTTTTTCAAGGTGTATGGCCATAATGCCCGCAAAATCTAAAAGATTTGATGATAGAGCTAAAAAACTCCACAGGCTTCTTGCTATCCTGCGGAAACTTGACAGCCGTGAGCGATCCACATCTGAAACCCTTGCTGATAAGTTCAATATCAGTATACGCACTAT
>CAZVZI010000111.1:2679-6162 GCA_964631455.1 uncultured Thermodesulfobacteriota bacterium
CCATTGTCTTTGTCAAAGAAGAAAATACCTACAGATTTACCGACCCTGACTATACCTTAAGAGACCTTAATCTGAATAAGGATGAAATTGCCTTCCTGCTTATCGGCAGGCAGTTTGCCCACAACCTCGGCAAGCCGTTTGAAAAGGCCTGCCAATCAATCTTAAAAAAGGCTCACAAAGATACCGGCATAAAGACCAGTGAACGAATAAAGGGAGTAGAGGAAAAGCCTCATTTCTGGGTGGATATGGACCAGATGGAAGAATTTGAAAAAGTTGAAAAGCAGTATAATGCAATTAACGAGGCAATGGACAGAAAGCAAGAGATTGAAATCTTATATAAGGCTATGAAAAACCAGGAAGAGACCAGAAGAAGCATTGCGCCATACGTCTTATTTTTCCACGAAGGGGTCTGGTATGTCATCGGACATTGCCATCTCCGCAACGAAATAAGATTCCTTGCTTTGGATTGTATTAAAGAAATCAAAGCAACCAATGTGCCCTATACTGTCCCGGATGATTTTGACATCAACGAATATTTTAAGCTAGGCTGGCGTATGAGGCGGTATGGCGCTCCTGTAGAGGTTGTTTTGAAATTCTCGGAACGTTATGCCCGATGGATAAAGCGCAGGAAGTGGCATCCGACACAGGTCATAGAGGAACAGAAAGACGGCTCTATCATCTTTAAGGTAAAGGTGGAGGGAACTGTTGAGCTCAAATGGTGGACATACCACTGGATACCCTATGTTAAAATATTATCCCCGCCGGAACTTAAACAAGAGGTTATTGAGGAGATGAAGGCGATGCTGGAGGTGTATGGGAAGGATGCCTGATGTCTTTCAAGTTATATTGACATACACTGTCCTTTAATGTAATATATTGACATGCACGGAGGTGATTTTGCATGCCTACCATTCAAAAAAGTCTAAGGATGCCGGAAGAAGTAATAAAAGAGATAGAAGACCTCTCAAGGGATTCTGCAATGGATTTTACCGCTGTAGTCAATGAACTTCTTGAGGAAGCGCTCAAGATGCACCGCTGTCCCGGCGTAGTATTTACTGAAGGCACGAGCGGAAAGAGGGCGAGAGTTGCCGGCGCCGGCATTGAGGTATGGGAGGTTGTTGCAGCCTATAAAAGTGTTGGAGAGGATTTTAAGAGGCTAAAAAAAACATATCACTGGCTTACAGACCAGCAACTCAAAACCGCCATAGGATATTACAGGCTTTATCCTGAAGAGATAGACGCTATCATATCTGAAAATGAAGGTTTAACCCATAAAGAGATTCAAAGAAAATATCCATTTCTTTCGGCAGGCAAATAGTGAAGTATTATCTTGATGAAGATTTAAGCCCTAATATTGCAGAAATCCTGAAAAAACAGGGTGTAGACGCAGTAAGCGCCCATGAGTCTGGGATGGCAGGGGCAAGCGACCTTGAACAACTTGAATACGCGGCTTCTAAAAAACGGTGCATGGTAACACGCAATAGAAACGATTTTATCCGTCTTACTGTCCAGTTTTTCAACGAAAACAGGCCTCACTTCGGCGTCCTGATTGTGCCATACTCTTACCCGGGAGACAGATTAATCTCCATAGCAGATGCCCTCAAGAGATATGCCTTGAATCATAAAGACGGAATGTCATCTTACGGCATAGATTTTATTTAGGGTTTTATAAGCGCTTTTCTCTAAACACAAGCGACATAAGGCTGTCGGCGGGATGGTGTATGATTGACACTAATTTTTTACAAGGGGAACTAAAATGAGGGAAGCAGAGCCCACATTCAATGCCATACATGGTAAAGAGAGGAAACGATGGCAAAAAACAGGTTGTTGCATAAGATTGTAAATTGCGAGAATGTTCAAAAATATTTTAATGAATTTTACTATCCTTTGCATGGTTGGCTCCTTTCTTGGTTGTTTTTCTTGTCGTCAGCAAAACATAACCGTTTTAGGAGCCGCTTTTTTGAATTTCAACTAATATTAGCATTCAGCCCCCCCCTGCCGGGGGTAATATGAAAGATATTATTAAGAAAAATAAGACAGACCGGCCACTTGTAGAAGCAATTATCAGAAAGGAGGAAACAATTAGACTTGTGAATGCAAGATGAGAAGCAATTGATTTTATAAAAGGATTAGGGTAAAGTAAGCAGCAGGGAGGGAAAATATATGCTCGTAAAGATGGATACATATTTTGACGGAGAGCAGTGGTGCGCCAGAGGGGTTAATGAAGACATATTTACTCAGGGTGAAACATATGATGAGCTTTTAAAAAATATTAAAGAAGCGGTATCTTTGCATTTTGAGGATGAATTGAAAAAAGGCAAATCAGCAGAGATACTTGTTATGTCAGAAATGGAGATTGCCGGTGTCTCCTAAGCTGCCGCAGGTTAGCGGCCAAGAAATGGTAAGATTCCTCGAAAAACTCGGTTATCATGTTATCAGGCAAAAAGGGAGCCATATCAGACTCAGGAAGACAACAGGCGTGGGAGAACACAATATTACCGTGCCTAACCATAAAGTTGTTGCAAAGGGAACTTTAAATGACATTATTACAAAGGTAAGCCTTTGGAATAATATAAGCAAAGATGATTTGATAAAGATGATATAAAAGAGAATTTGAGGAACACTTCCCGGGTTTGACCCAAAGACTGAAGCAGTGACAGATTTATTTTCCCTCATGTTCTCGGTGCTAAGTCATACAACATTCCCTACACTTCACAATTTAAATCCTTTTAAAAACCCCAAAATATCAAAGAGTTAGCCCTTCACCGACATAAGGCTGTCGCTTGGCTGTGATATAAAGCAAAAGGCGGCGCTGCCGGCCCTCTTGCGGGTTTTATTGTTGCGATTGCGGCAACAACTATAGGCTTGCACCTGTCAAAGGCGGCAACATTACCAAAAACAGGAGAGGGATACGGGTTTGGCTCATCCATCATCTTCCAGATACTATCCTATCTTGTAATAGGCGCTGTCCCTGAAAACCATGGCATAGCCTTGCATCCCGCAGCATTGGCAGGGTGGATAGGTTTTCTTATGACATGCGTAAATCTTCTGCCCATAGGCCAGCTTGACGGCGGGCATATTGCCTCTGCGCTGTTTGGGAAAAGCAATCGGGCTATATCAATAACCATGCTCATACTTCTTCTTATCTTTGGCATCTTTATATGGCATGGATGGCTGTTCTCGGCGCTTCTGGTTACTATTCTATTCGTAAGACACAGACACCCGTCTTCGCCGGATGGTCAGGTGATGTTGGGTCGGAAAAGAAAACTTATAGGCTGGCTCAGCCTTATTGTATTTGTGCTTACATTTCTACCATCGCCAATATGTCATTACAAATTTGGAGGACCGAAAACAGCAGCCGCTTGTAAATGCAAGATGGGCGTTATGCACAAGAATAAGACAGAAAGGCGACTATCAGATTTATTTTCCGGTAAGAAAGTAAAAGTGGTCTTGCGATATATGCCCCAAAGCCTTAATAGACAT
>CAZVZI010000112.1:0-6128 GCA_964631455.1 uncultured Thermodesulfobacteriota bacterium
CAAACAAACCGTCTACGCCGCTTGCAGGGTCAATTACCCTTCCGCCTTTGATCAAGAGTCTATTCACGAGACCCTCCCATGAGCAAGTAAAATAAAGCCATCCTCACAGCAACGCCATTCTTCACCTGTTCAAGTATAAGTGAATACTTCCCGTCTGCAACATCGGATGAAATCTCAATGCCCCTGTTTATTGGGCCTGGATGAAGGATAACCACATCCCCCCGATTAAAGCCTTCGGGGGCAGGCTTTTTTGCATTTTCCAGTTTTTTGGAATCCAGACCAAAGAGTCTTGAATACTCCCTGACACTCGGAAACAATCCTGCCTTTTGCCTTTCTAATTGAATCCTCAACATCATTATGACATCCGCATCTTTTATTGCATCTTCAATCCTATTAAACATCCTGCATCCGGTTTTCTCAATTTCACAAGGCATCATTGTCGGAGGCCCTGCAATATTTACCTCAGCCCCAAGCTTTGCAAAACCGTATATATTGCTCCTTGCAACCCTTGAGTGAAGGATATCGCCGATTATTGCAATCTTTAATCCTTGTATCTTGCCAAACCTCTCTTTAACCGTTAATAAATCAAGAAGCGCCTGGCTCGGATGCTCATGGCTGCCGTCGCCGGCATTAATGACAGAGCATCTTACAAGTTTTGCAAGCATAAAAGGCGCGCCGCTTGAAGAGTGCCTCAGCACAATGCAGTCAGGATTCATTGCCTCAAGATTTCTGGCAGTGTCCTTTAACGTCTCGCCCTTTACAACGCTGCTGGATGACGTAGAGATATTTATTGCATCCGCGCTCATCCTCTTTGCGGCAATCTCAAAAGACGTCCTCGTCCTTGTAGACGGCTCATAAAAAAGATTTATAATGGTCCTGCCTCTAAGAGTCGGAACCTTTTTAATCTCCCTCTCGGAGACTTCTTTGAAAGATTCGGCGGTAGATAAGATGAGTTCTATCTCGTTCCTGTCAAGTTCTTCAATGGTCAATATGTCTTTTCTCTTAAGCCTCATTATCAGCCTCAACAATTACCTCGTCCACCCCGTCCGTCTCCTTCAAATGCACCTTTACCTTTTCCTGTGTTGAGGTAGGCACATTCTTGCCCACATAATCCGGCCTTATGGGAAGCTCCCTATGCCCCCTGTCAATCAAGACAGCCAATTGAATGCTGCCAGGCCTGCCGAAGTCCATTATCACATTCATAGCAGCCCTGATCGTCCTTCCTGTAAAAAGCACATCGTCAACAATAATAATCTTTTTGTTCTCAATGGAAACGGGTATATCCATCTCTTTTAAAACCGGCTGGTCATGCTTCATGCCGATATCATCCCTGTATAACGTTGCGTCAACGCTGCCCACAGGCAGAATAACGCCTTCAATGGCCTTAAACATATCCCTTAATCTCTTTGCAATATGAACTCCGCGGGTAGGGATGCCGAGGAAGACCACATCTTCCAGGCCCTTGTTCTTCTCTATAATCTCGTGGGCTATCCTTGTGAGCGCCCGCTCCACGCCCTTTTCATCTAATATGTTCTTTTTCATAGGAAAAAAATACCCCCTTATCTCTCAAGCTGACAAGGAGGCATCCGAAAAATCAGGTTGTGTTTTGTCATTTTCAATCCCTTTCTTAACCTCTCTGGGTTAAATTAAAAGGTTTATATAACGGCAGAGCAATGCGCCTGCCCTACTGTTTCGCCTTTATCGGTTTAACTGTTCGTATGTCGAAAAAAAGCGTTTTGACATGTCCGGTAAAAAAAATCACATCTATCTTGTAATTAAGAGAAATCTCTATCTCGCCCTCTCTTCTCTCCACGATAATATCCTTCTCCTCAATTGGAAGTTCAAACTCCTTAGCCCTGATCATGATAAGATTCACTATCTTCTGGTCGTCGTATAGATGCGCAGTCTGGGCATCGTTTTCAACCTCGGTCTTCATCATGTAATAGGTAATGTAGGGAGGAGTAAATTTGACGCCGCCATAAACCACAGCGGCTATCAAAACAAACCAAATCAGAGTTCCAGCGCTTGCCTTGCCGTTTTTGTTCATCCATCTGTTCTCCGTTTTAAACATTTATACACTGTTGCCATTATGAGAGTCAATGTAAATCTTTTGTTTGTCATTAGACTATTGACCTATCTCAATCTCCATCCCGTCATACGCCAGTTCAAATCCGGCAGGGAGCGTTTTATTTGTTTCGGAATAATCCAGGTTATGGCTTAAGTGGGTAAGAATAACTCTTTTAGATTTTAGCTCTACCCCGACATGGACCGCCTCCTGAATACTGAAGTGGGTCGGATGCGGTTTGTGCCGAAGGGCGCCCAATATCAATACATCAAGATTATCAACTATTTTCTTGGAGGCATCAGGAATCCTGCTGCAATCGGTTATATATGCGAGTCCGCCTATTCTGAACCCAAGTATCTGCATATTGCCGTGGTAAATATTTATCGGCTGAATCAAAAGGCCAAAAAGGTCAAAGGGCGCTGAAATCAGAAAGGGTTCAAGCTCGGGCTTCCACCCATTGTTCATATCGGTTGTAAAGATATAATCAAACATATTTCGTATGCGGTTTATGGTAAATTCACTTCCGTAGCAAGGAATTGCCTTCTTTTGTATCATGTTAAAACTTCTAAGCTCATCAATTCCGTGGATATGGTCTGCATGGGGATGGGTATACAGAACCGCGTCAATCCGTTCTATATTATGACTCAAAGCCTGGTGCCTCAGGTCGGTAGATGTGTCTATAAGTATGTTTTTGTTGTTTGCACTTACAAGAAGGGATGAACGCGTCCGCTTGTTTTTAACGTCTATTGATGCGCATATGCTGCATTTACAGCCAATTACAGGAACACCGGTCGATGTTCCGCAGCCCAATATGGTGATCTTCATCATCTACCCGCCCCTCTACATTAAAAGAGATTATCATTTTTTATAAAAGCATACAAGCTAATGTGCTGTAATGTGCTGTAATTGACAACTACAGACGGCTGTGATAGCTTGATAAACATGAGAAAAGCTTAATTATAACTCCACCAATCGCATGCCTAATACAAAACATATAATATCTTTTGTTATCGCCCTATTTATCTTTGCTGCCACACCTCATGTTCATGCTGCAGAACTGGAAAATAATCTCTCCATTGGCTACAAGGCATATAAGGAAGGCAGCTTTGAAAAGGCAATAGAATATCTGGAAGCTGCCAAAAACGACGATTCTCTCCTCTCCGACTATGTTCTGTATTATCTTGGAGAGGCATATCTGGCTATTAATAAAGTTGATGAGGCATTAAACGCATTCACCGCCTGCATAAATCAAAATGCTAAAAGCCCGCTGGCGCCTTCTGCTATAGAAAAAACCGGCGATATCTACCTTGCAAAGGGAGACGCAACAAGCGCAATAAATACCTACAAGGGGATTCTCACCGGATATTCAGACAACCTTCAAACCCCGCTCATCCTTTATAAACTTACCTCAGTACTGCTGCTCAACAATAAATATGACGAGGCACTCCCTTTCATTAAAAGACTGCTGACCGAATTCCCGCAAACAGAATATAATGATGATTCTTTTACCTCTCAGATATTGTCAGACGAGGCCGTAAAATTGAACATGGATGAATTTGCCGCAAGGGCAAAGGGCTTGTTAAAGGCAAGAAATTATGAAAAGACTATTAAAGAAATCAAGGCATATCTTTCCGAAACTCCGCCGTGGTTTCCATACGAACCCCCTTTAAAACATAACGACAAACTCAATCTTCTTATGGGGCAGACGTTTTATCAGGCAAGGAATTATAAAAAAGCAGGAGAGATTTTCCAAGAATTATCTTCAACAGCGGATGACGGTAAAATAAGGCAGGAGTCGCTCATCTGGCTTGCCAGAAACTACATTAAGCAAAAGGATATGAAATCCGCCGGAAATATATTAAAGACTTTTACATCTGTTTATACCGATAAAAATTTCAAGGATGAGGCGGTTTACAGGCTTGCCATGATTGCAAAGGATGAAGGAGACGCAAACATGGCTGCCGCTTTTTTAGAACAACTTATAGCAGAAAGCCCTTCGTCGTCTTATAAAGACGACGCCTTGTGGCAGGCAGGGTGGATGCGCTATACCCATGGAGATTTGGAAAAATCTCTTGAGATATTTAAAAAGATTGAGACTGCGCACAAATCTTTAGAAAACTCTTCGCTGCGAATGCGGGCTCTATACTGGCAGGGGAAGATATCTCTTATGCTCGGTAAGAAGGATAATGCCGTGAGATTATTCAAAACTGCGGCAGACAGCTTTCCCGGCGCCTATTATTCTGTTATGAGCAAAAAAGAGCTGGAAAGAATTTCCGGTTATGAGTTTCAAAGCGTGAATTTTAAATCCTCAAATCCTCAACCGCACAGTGAGCCTGTCGAACCTGCAATCATCAATCCCCAATCGGATGAGTCTCTGCCTGCCCAAAGGACGCGGAGGTTATTAAAACTTGGACTGAATAATCTTGCATTAAAGGAATTGGCATCCATGAACTATAGGCAAGACCCGATAAATATAATTTTATTGTATAAACAGGCAGGTGACATTTATCATTCCTATATTCTGGCCAGAAGACTATTATATAATCTTCCGGATTTCGCATACCGGCTTGCTTATCCTGAAGCATATAAAGAACTGGTGGAGAGGACTGCCGGTGAATTTAGATTAGATCCTTTACTTATCTACGCAGTAATGATGCAGGAAAGCGAATTTGACGCCAAGTCGGTGTCAAGCGCCGGGGCAATCGGCCTGCTGCAAATAATGCCCGGCACAGGTGAAATGATAGCAAAAAAATTGTCTTACCAATCATTTACAGGAAACAATCTTTTTGAACCGGACATCAATATAAATTTTGGCAGCTGGTATTTAAAAACGCTTATTACAAGATTTAAGGGCAAACTGCCGCTTGCCGTAGCCGCATATAATGCAGGCCCTAATGCGGTGGACGAATGGCTGAAAAAATGGGGCGAATCCGATATGGACGAGTTTGTGGAAAACATCCCTTATCAGGAGACAAGGAAATATGTTGAAAAGGTGCTGGGATATTATGAGGCATATAAAACAATCTACATTTATGATTCAGAGGCTAATCTTGGCAGCCAGGTTGCGGAAAACGGCGAATAGGAGAATTCAAATAAAGGAGATAACAGAATGAAAAAAATGTTGGTATCGGCGGCAGCGATTGGTTTTTTGGCGGCAGGCATTTCCTTTGCCGCAGAGCATGACCATATGCAGCACGAAACGATGATGAAACAGGAGGGGCAGAAATCGGATGACAGGACAGAGCTCAAAATCCCTGCACCGATGAAGACCATGCAGAAAAAGATGATGCGTCAACACATGGCTACGCTAAGCGAGATAGCAGCAGCCCTCGCCGCCAACGATTTAAACAAAGCAGCAGCGGCTGCAAAGACCAACCTTGGCTGGAATCAGGAAGAAGAAAAAAAATGCTCCATGATTGAAAAAATGACAGGAGAGCCTGATTTCACCAAATTGGGCAAAGCCGTGCATCAGAAGGCAGATGAGCTTGCCGATGCTGCAAAGGCTGGAAACCGTGATAAAGCTCTGGCGGCTATGGCTGAACTGATAAACAATTGCAATGCCTGCCATAATAAGTTCAGGCATTAAGTAAGACGCTAACATCTCAATTTTTCCGGCTCTACTGCAAAAAAACTATTTAAAGAAGCAAGGTAACTTAGGGAGGATGTCTTTCATTCTCCCTATTTTTTTTGCAACTAAAGTGGTATAAAATAACATCCATGCCAAAAAATCCACTAAACATGCAAGAAAGCGCAGCCCTTCTTTATTTGAAAACTTTAGGTTTCTCTGATCAAGCAAAGGCGCTCCGGAACTTACGGTTTTTAAATGAAATGCGGTTCAAAGACCATATTGAAGAATTGGTAGATTTTATCATATCTGCGCCATCCCTCGACGATGCCCTGAATAATCTGGAGAGGGTTGTTTCCCAGTTTTCCGCAGAAACTATCAACTTATTTATAAAAAACAAGGAAAACCTGAAAAACCTTGTCATTATATGCGGCTCTTCTAATCTTCTGGCAAATACTATCGCAAGAAATCCTATATATATAGAAAACATCCTTTTGG
>CAZVZI010000113.1:0-6110 GCA_964631455.1 uncultured Thermodesulfobacteriota bacterium
ATCATGCTGCATCAGGGCATACAGCACTCCCATAACTGTTGAAACGAGCCCCAGAAAAAGAACTATTGCGCCCCACCACCACGGGAACACATGGATAAGGTCAAAGGTAACGCGGATGATGCCGTAAATCGCGGTCTTGAGCATAACCCCGCTCATTAAGGCAGACACATTGGAAGGGGCAACAGGATGAGCTTCGGGCAGCCAGACATGCAGAGGTATAACGCCTGCCTTTGCGGCAAATCCGAAAAAGGCCAGCAAAAAGGCAAGTGTTGCCCATTCGGTTGGAAACTTTGCCTCGCGCATGGCGTCAAAGGTATAACCATCAAAGTTCTCAAAGCCTGTCGCAAGACCTGCCATGACGCCAAATGAGAGGAGTATTGCAATTGCTCCCACATGCGCAACCACCAGATATAAAAAGGCAGCCCTCCTGTTTTCTGCCTTCTCATGCTCAAACATAACCAGAAAATAAGATGATGCCGCCATGATTTCCCATGAGACGAGAAAGAAGAACGCGTCATCCGCCAAAACAACCAGAAACATGCCTGCCATAAACAAGGAATAAAAGATAACAAGCGGTGTTATGGAACGTTTGCCCAGAAAGTCCTTAACATAGCCGATGGAATAGATAGATACAAAAAAACCGAGCAGGCCGATGACGGTGAGGAAAAAACCCGATAATGGGTCAAGCCTTAAGTGAAAAGGGAGGTTGGGCAGGCCCAGGGGCAAGATGATCTTAGCGGCAAGGCCGTTTGTTACAACCCATATCCCGGCTATAGTTCCGAGTAAAGAGGCAATTGCCGCCAAAGAAAAACCGATAGCAATTATGAACCGCTGGCTGCGATTGAATATCGCCAGAGTTGTTGTGAATAAAAACAAAAATATAGAAAAAGAGGCCAAATCGATTGGCAAAATGCTCAACTACTTAGACTCCTTGTTATAGACTGCGCAAATTTTTGGTTTGCGGAAATTGCGACAGGGTAATTATAGATATTAAATTTACAATTTTCAATGTTTAATTTGGCAATCTTTAGTTCGTCAATCACACTATCATCATTGCGTCGCCGTAGCTGAAAAACCTGTAACCCTGCCTTACAGCCTCTTCGTATGCCTTGATTGTGGAATCCCTTCCGGCAAATGCCGCAACGAGCATAAGAAGGGTTGATTTTGGGAGGTGAAAATTTGTTATAAGCGCATCCACCACATTAAACTTATATCCGGGATAGATAAAAAGGTTTGTGTAGCCGCTTAAACTCGGCCTTTCCCAGCCGTGTTTAACCATTGTCTCCAATGCCCGTGTTGCAGTTGAGCCCACGGCAACAATCCGCCGTTTTTCCTTTTTTGCCTTGTTTATGGCCTCAAATGCAGCAGGATCAATATTATAATATTCAGGCTCCATTTTATGCTCTGTTATGTCGTCTGTTTTCACCGGTTTAAATGTGCCGAGGCCTGTATGCAGGGTTATGTAAAGAATTTCTGCTCCAATGTCCCGAATCTTTTTTAAAAGCTCATTTGTAAAATGCAGCCCCGCTGTCGGCGCTGCAATTGCGCCTTTTTCTTTTGCAAATACGGTTTGATATCTTGCCTTATCTATTTCATCCTGCCCATTACCCCTTGTCCCTTGCCCCCGTTTTATATAAGGCGGCAGGGGCATTTTCCCAATCTCTTCCAGTACTGTATCTATTTTGGTATCTGCGTGAAGCTCAATAATCCAGTCGCAGTCATTTTCCTTATCTGCAATTTCGGCATAAACACCCTGTTCAAAAATAATTTTAGAGCCTTTTTTTAATCCCTTTGACGGACTGAGCAAACACCGCCATAACTGGAATGTGGATGTCAGGGATTCTAATCTCTGCGTCAAAAGAACTTCCACTAACCCGCCTGTTGTCTTCCTGCCGAAGAGTCTCGCCGGTATAACCTTTGTATTGTTTAATACGAGGACATCTCCGGCCTTAAGATATTCTGTCAGCTCAAAAAAAGTTCTATGCTCTATTGCCCCATTTTTTTTATGGAGAATCATCAGTCTCGACTCATCACGTTTTTTGCAGGGGAACTGGGCAATAAGCTCTTTTGAAAGGGGATAGTTAAAATTTTCAAGCTTCATCAGTATATCCGTTCAATCCTTGTGCCTGGATAGAAATGCTTCAATATGCCGGCATAGCCATATCCTTCCTCTGCCATGCCTTTTGCGCCCCATTGGGACAGCCCCACGCCGTGGCCTGAGCCTTTGCCGTTAAAGGCAAATGAGCCATTTATCATTTCAACAGTGAACATAGCGCTTTTGAGCTTGTCGTATCCAAGAACCTTTCTTAAATCCTCGCCGCTTATCTCCATATCTCCTTTGGCATGACTGACCCGCACCTTTGTTACCCTGCCGCTGTTTGTCCTATACAAAGGCATTATTTCCTGCACAGCTGTTACCGAATAACCGGCGGCATTCAATGCCGCTTCAACAGACTGCGGGCTTGTATTTAACGTCCATAAAAAATTCGGAGCATCCTTATCAAAAAGGCTTTTTACCTGCCGCAGGTATGGATAATCCTTTCCCCATATATTTTTAGAATCCTCTGTAACGCCGCCGCTGTTAGAATGATATGCAGTCAGGGCTATTTCCCCGTTATATGTCAACACCTCGCCGATGGTCTCCTTCACCGCATAAAAAGAGCGGTCATCCTCGGCAACGCTGCCTGAATAGACCTGATCTGCAACAGTTGATTCCATGTGATAAGCGCTCGCCATCCTTTTTTTCTTTTGATAAAGGGCGTATGTCCTTGCTATGACGGCCTGTGCCTTTACAGCCGCTATAGGCCATTTTGAGGATATTTCATGATTTATAAGCCCCGCCACATAAAACTCCAGCGGCAGTTCATTTACAACCAAAAGCCCATTCTGGTCTTTTAGCACCTCTATCTTTCCTCTGAATGGGCGGCTGTTCAAATAGAGCACCCCATTTTCCGAAGAGAATGTTATTGATGGGCTTGCTATTTTACTGTTGTTTACGGTTAAGACGCCGGACTCTTCCAAGGCAATGCTGAGAGCCGGTTTTTCATCAGGCTTAAGCGATAAAGCATAGCCGGCAGCCTCTGCCGAGTCAGCCTCTTGTATTTTTAAATCCTTTGTCCCTTTTAATATTGCAATCCTTATTTTTTCTCCGCGCTGCGCAAATGCAGTGGAGGTATCTCTGGCGCAGGAAGATAGAAAAAACAGTGAACAGTAAACAGTGAGCAGTAAACAGCAAAAACCGGTTCTACCCTCGATTTCCGACCTTTGGCCTCTGACCGCTAACCTCTTGCCTCTCACCGCTAAAACACCCTCCTGCCGAGGTAAACCAGAACAAGACCTGCGGCTATGGAAATAAATCCCATAATACGGAGTGTTTTTTCCGGCAGCTCTTGCAGGGATATTGCCCATTCTTTTATCTTTGTTGGAAATGCAAAATAAGGCAGACCTTCAATTATCAGCACCAAACCCAATACGCTTAGGAAATAGGCCATTTAATGGAATCTCCGATAGACATAATAAAATTGACTTTATATCAAAGAAATCGGGAAAAGTCATTAAAGAAATATCATTATCCACTTGCCTTCTAACGGGGTGAACTGGTAGAATGCACACTATAGAAAATATAGGTTAAGGCTAAGGTTGAGGTTAAGGAAAGTTTTTTCTCAACCTTTAACCTCGACCTCAACCTGTAGTTATTTTGGGGGGGATTTATGAAGGCTGTAATTATGGCCGGCGGTTTTGGCACAAGGCTCAGGCCCCTGACCAACAACCTGCCGAAACCTATGGTTCCGATGGTCAACAAGCCCATGATGCAGCACATCATAGAGATTCTCACCCGCTGCAAGATAACCGACCTTGTAACCCTTTTATATTTTCATCCCGAGATGATAGAGAACTATTTTGGCGACGGCTCTAAGTTTGGCGTGAAGATGACTTATATCGGAGCCTCGGACGATCTCGGAACAGCCGGAAGCGTAAGGAATGCGAAAGAATATCTTGACAAACCGTTTTTGGTCATAAGCGGAGATTTGCTCACGGATTTTGACCTTGTTAAGGCTATAGAGTTTCACAGGAAGAAAAAGGCCAAAGCCACTATGGTTCTTACAAGGGTTCTTAACCCGCTTCCATTCGGCATTGTGATAACGAATGAGGATGGAAGGATTGACAGATTTATGGAAAAGCCGGGTTGGGGCGAGGTCTTCAGCGATACCATAAATACCGGCATCTATATACTTGAGCCGGAAATCCTTGATCTGATCCCGCAAAATCAGGAGTTTGATTTCAGCAAAGACCTCTTTCCGCTCCTTTTGGAAAAAAAGGAGGCGCTGTATGGTTATATAGCAGACGGTTACTGGAAGGATGTGGGCAGCCTTGATGAATATCGTCAGGCAAATCTTGACATACTGCATGGGAAGGTAAAGGTGAATATCCCCGGACAAGAGGCAGACAGGCAGGGGGTATGGCTTGGAAAGGATTCAAAGGTTGATTTTACATGCAAGGTGGAAGGTTCTGTTGTCATAGGCGCTAATTGCAGGATAGAGGCCAATGTCAGGATAACCGATTCTATAGTCGGAGATAATTCTATAATTGAAGAAGGCGCTGTAATCACCTCCTCCATTTTATGGGACAACATCTCCATAGGTCAAAAGGCGGCGCTGCAAGAGAATGTTGTGGCAAGCAAGTCTGAGATAAGGGAAGGGGCATATCTTGCAGAGGGCGCTGTAATAAGCGATAACTGCCGCATAGGCAAGGCCAGCACGGTAAAAGCCGGTGTAAAGGTCTGGCCGCACAAGATTGTGGAGGATGGGGCAACGTTGGCATCCAGCCTGATATGGGGCGAAAAGTGGAGCAAGAATATATTCGGGGCTTACGGCGTAACAGGCCTTGCAAACATTGAAATTTCGCCGGAATTTGCGGCAAAACTCGGCGCTGCATACGGGGCGAGCTTAAGAAAGGGCTCCGTTGTGTCAACAAGCAGGGATGCGCACAAGACGTCCAGGATGATAAACAGGGCAATAATGACCGGCATTCTTTCAACAGGCGTGAACATACATGACTACGGCGTAACGCCCATGCCTGTTGTCCGATACCTCGCAAGAAGCGGAAGCGAAATCGGAGGCGTTCATGCAAGGCGAAGCCCTTTCGATTCCGATGTTATAGACCTTAAATTTTTTGACAACAAAGGGTTAAATCTGCATCCAAATCAGGAAAAGGCCATAGAAAGGCTTTTCTTCAGGGAAGATTTCAGAAGGGCCAGGATGGAAGAGACAGGCGAGATGGTATTTCCCATACACGGTTTCGAGTATTACCAAAACGGGTTTATGTCATCCATTGACGCAGAGGCGATAAAAAAGGCAAACTTCAAGATGGTTTTGGACTACTCCTACGGCAGTTCTTCAAGGATATTTCCGGCTATCCTCGGCAAACTTAACTGCAATGTCATAGCATTGAATGCAAATCTTGACGGGACAAGGATAACAAAGACAGCGGATGAATTTCAAAACTCCCTTGACCAGCTTTCATCCATTGTCAGGTCTCTCAGGGCTGATATGGGCGTTATGCTTGACGCCGGCGGGGAAAAGATATTTCTTGTGGATGAAAACGGCGATATCCTTGACGGCGATGCTGCGCTGAATCTTGTAACGCTTTTGGTTATGAAATCATATCGCGAAGATCATCCATCGGCTGCCAATTCCATAGCTGTGCCCGTTACGGCGTCTATGGTCATAGACCAGATGGCGGAGATTTACGATTTCTCCGTAAAAAGAACCAAGACAACAACACGGGGCATGATGGAAACCGCAATGGAGCAAGGGGTTGTCTTTGTGGGAGAGCATACGGGCGGTTTTATATTTCCCCAGTTCCAGCCGGCATTTGACGGCATGTATGCGATTGTAAAGACACTGGAGATGATGGCTAAAAAAGATATACGGCTGCATCAGCTTTTAAGAGAGATCCCGCCGAGTTTTATGGTAAAAGAAAAGGCGCCCTGCTCATGGGAGATGAAGGGAAAGATAATGAGATGCATGATGGAAGACTCCAGAGGCAAGACAGCTGAGTTGATAGACGGAATAAAGGTGTTTATCAGCAAGGGTTGGGTTATAACATAC
>CAZVZI010000114.1:0-6087 GCA_964631455.1 uncultured Thermodesulfobacteriota bacterium
TCCATTGTCATTACAAGCGGTCTTGCGCCTTTTGCAATAACAGACCTTCCCCCTGCGCCTGAAAAACATGAATCAAGGGCAACGATGATTTCTTTTGCCTGTAATTTTCCAAGAGATTCATAAAGCCTTTTCAATGAATATCCTGTCTGGTCAATAAACGCCGGGTCTCCGTCATACGGCACTAAGAAGGCGTCCCCTGTCTTCACATTCGGGGCGCCATGTCCTGAATAGTAGATAAAAATAGAGCCGTCTTTTTCAACATTGTTAGGCAGCCACTTCTCAAAGTATTTTTCGAAATCGCTCTTTGCAGCATGTTCATTTGTTAGCGTAACAACATTTTCTTCAGGATAGCCCATCACCTTTGTGAGATATTCTGTCATTGTTTTTGCGTCAGCTACCGCATAATCTGCCTTTGGAAGCTTCTGGCGGTAGTTTTCTATTCCGATAACAATGGCATAGGAGTTTTTATTGGATTTTGCTTTTATTGCAGGAAGTTCGTCTATGTCGGATTTGATGATAGGTTTTTCCTCAAAAACAGAAGGGGTCGGCTTTTCATCCTTTGCATAAAATTTCTTATACTGCTTTTCTTCCGCCTCTTTGAGCATGCGAGCGATAACCGTAGAACCTTGTTTCTCCGCCATTTTTAAAGGAGTCTCACCCCAACTATTCCGAAAATTAATGTCAGCTCCTCGGTCAAGCAGGAGTTTCACTACATCTGCATTGTTGTTATCAACTGCATAGTGTATAGGCTTCCAGTCACTGCCTATATTGGGATCAGCGCCTTTATCAAGCAAGAGACGTATTATATCTAAAGAGGCACAGCACTTATAGTACACCGCCTCCAATAAAGGTGTTGTGCCCATCACTCTTTCATTTACATCAGCACCTTTATTTAAAAGGGCTTCCACCTCTCTGATATCTCCCCCATGCGCCGCTGTTCCCAGTTGTGTCACGGTTGCACACCCTGTCATCGCCATGATTACAAGCAGGATAAAGATTACGCTGATTAAAGAAAACAAATTACCCTTGATTTTCATAACCCCACCTCCCATGGATAGTGTCAAAGCATCATAGTTGATAGCTCATGGCTGATAGCTAAAAACTATGAGCTATGAGCTGTTTTTGCCAACACCGCCGCTGCCCGTGCCGCCTCCTCAGGACTTGAAAATACAGGCAGCCCTGCTTCTTCAAACATCTTGTTTCTCTTATGGCTGTATTCTCCGCCGGGGCTGCATATTATAACAGGCTTTTTAATTTCATCAGCGGCATTTTTTAACATCCTGATAAGTTTGTCTGTAAGCAGAGGCGGCCCCCACAAAACCATGACTATCGTAACATCATACTCACCCATCGCCTCCTTCACTGCCATAACATAGTCATCATCAGTAACGCTGCCTGTAAGGTCTATGGGGTTTCCTACTGCGCAGAACGGCGGAAGTTTTGATGCAAGCGTATCTTTAATCCCTTGCGGCGGCTCGGCAACCTGAAGCCCAAAGTCATTGCATGCGTCAGCAATGCTTGCGCCCATTCCGCCGCCGTCGGTTACAATCAACACCCGTTTACCGTCAGCAGGATATTGTTTGCTCAAAATCTTGCACGCATCCAGAAATTCACTGTAGCCTTTGACCTCTATTATCCCTGCCTTTTTAAACGCAGCGCTGTAAATCTCATACCTTCCTGCGATCGCACCTGTATGCGATTTTGCAGCAGATGCGCCTGCTTCATGCCTTCCGACCTTTATGGCAAATACCGGCTTTTTTTGCGCGCACCTCCCGGCAGCCTCTAAAAATCTCTTTCCGTCATCCACCGACTCCATATAAACGCCGACAACCTTTGTTGATTTATCTTCTGCCATATACTCCAGACAATCCGATTCTCCCACATCCACCCTGTTGCCGTAATTTACTATCTTTGCAACACCGAGCCCCTCCGCTGAAAGCTCGTCCATGATAGTCCCTGCAAATGAGCCGCTTTGAGAAAGGATGGACAAACCGCCAATCTGCGGCCTCCTTACCCTCTCCCTTAAAATAAAAAATGTGTCGATCTTGGAAATATTGTCAAAAACCCCCAGACAATTCGGCCCCATAATCCTGATGCCTGTTTCTTTTGAAATCTTTTTCAGCCTTTCTTCCATCTCTGCCCCTTCTTTGCCTATCTCTTTAAAACCGGCGCTCACGATAATAGCGCCTCTTGCCTTTTTTCTTGCAACATCTTCCATCGCGCCTAAAACTTGAGATGAAGGTGTGCAGATGATTGCCACATCAACATCTGCCTTTATATCTGTTGCAGATTGATAGCACTTCACTGCGTCAATGGATTTATATTTGGGATTTACAGGATATATCTTTCCTGGAAAGCCTATCTCCCTGAGACTGTTCATAATTGCATGGGAAAGCTTCCCTGCAACAGGCGATGCTCCGACAATGGCTATGGATCTGGGGTTAAAGAAAAAGGATATGTCGTGGTTCTTCATCTATAAATACTCCTAATCTGTCATTCCGAGCATAACGAGGAATCTTGTATTTGAGATTGCTTCGCCGCTTCGCTTCTCGCAAAGACACTTGCCTCATTGTGTTTGCATTACTTTACCTTCTTCATCAACATCTCATAATCAAACCTTTGTTCAAACATCTCTTTCGCCTTTTCAATCTTTCCTCTTCCGCTTAAATGAAGCATTGCTATCGCCCTTTCTACCTTCTCGACTGTTGTCAATGTGTCATCCTTTACTCCCATTATCGGAACCCCTGCCATCTCCGCCTTGCCGATGATAATATTATTCGGCATCTGCCCGCCTGTCAAAATCAGGCATCTTGTTGATGTCTCAAGACTGGCAAGCTGTATATCTGTCCTGTGTGCGCCTGTGATAACGGCCTTGTTCGGCATCTTTCTAAAATACCTCATAGCGCTGTCAACATCCATCGCGCCGATGATTAAATGCTCAATAAGTTCGCCTGCCTTTTCTTTGGCGCAGATAATATCTCCGTTCAACGCCTCTCTCGCCTCCTCAACCGATATTGAATTCAAAAGCGGCTCTTCAGGAAATATGCCGAAGACATCAATGCCCTTTTTCTTAAGAAACGGGACGATTGTCTTTTCAACATAATCAATCCCGTTTGCAGGCACAAAGTTTAAAACAATGCCTTTAAGTGTTTTCCCAAAATGCTCCTGTGCAGAAAGTATATTGTCTATTGTTGAGCTGTCTCTATATCTTTCAACCAAAAGAACTTTTGCCTTAAAAAGTTTCATAATTTTAGCTGCTGATATGCCGAGCATCCCGCCATCCGCAAGATTACCTGCGCCGCCTATCAAAACAACATCCTTCCCTTTTGCAATCTTTTTAAAGGCGGCAAGTATCTTCTTATCAAAACCTTTTGTCATGCCTGCCGTAGCCTGCATAAACAAATCATGGGTGAGAGTTACAGGACATATATCGTCAATGGGCTCCTTTAAATTCAAAATATCTTTTATGGACAGAATGGCGCTGTCCATAGACTTTGCAAATGGTTTGACATATCCGACATTAAGCCCTTGCTCTTTCATTTTTAAGCCGAGCGCAATGCTAATGAGGCTCTTGCCGGAAAATTCCGATGTGGAACATATGTAGATGGGAATCATATTTGCCTCCAGTTATAACTTTATTGCTTATTTACTCACCCCTTGAGCCTATCCCCATCCTCACATCAACCGCAACAACCCCTTCACCCTCCGGCAGCACCATTAAAGGATTTATGTCCATCTCAATAATCTCCGGAAAATCCGTAACAAGCTGAGAGAGTTTCGATATTGCATCTATCAGGGCATTTATATCAGATTTTTTCTCCCCGCGCACGCCTTTTAGAATTGGGAAGCCTTTTACCTCTTCCAGCATGGACTGCGCATCCCGTTGCAAAAGCGGCGCAACCTTGAATGATACATCCTTCATAACCTCCACATATATGCCGCCGAGTCCGAACATTATGAGCGGGCCGAAACTTCGGTCATGGCTCATGCCGAGGATTACCTCTTTGCCTTTTACCATTTTCTGGATATTCACGCCAAGAATTATTGCATTAGGCATATGTCTTTTCGCCTTTGATGTCATTTCTAAAAACGCATCTTTAACCTCTTTTTTATGCTTTAGCCCAACCCTCACTCCGCCGACCTCTGTCTTATGGACAATATCAGGGGAAGCGATTTTCATAACAATTGGATAGCCAAGCTTTTCCGCTGCCTTAACCGCTTTATCCGATGTCTCTGCTAAAACCACCTCCGGCGTTTTAAAGCCGTATGCCTCTATAATATCTTTTGCCTCGTCAAGGATTGTTGTTTTACCGGCATACGCCGCCTTATTCAGGATAGAGGCTGCGCGGCCTTTATCTACATTGAAGACAATGGGTTTTTCTTCCGGCAGTTTAAGCATCTCTGCATATCTTGCCATCCTCGCAAAACTCCTTACAGCCCTTTCAGGATATGGATAATTCGGAATGCCGTTTTTCTGCAAAAGGCTTATCGCATCACGGACAGATGCCTCTCCCATGAATGATGTCATTATGGTTTTGCTGAAACTTGACGAGGCCTGGACTGTAACCTGCGCAATTATATCAACATCGGTCATCGCCTGAGGCGTAAGCAGGACAAGCCCTGCGTCAATGTTATTATCATTTAAGACAATGTCCAGCGCATCCTTGTATCTGTCTGACTTTGCATCGCCTATAACATCAACAGGATTGAACAGGCCTGCTGTTGGAGGGAGTTTTTGCCTCAGATTATCAAGCGTATCATTAGCAAACTGCGCCATCTCAATTCCCTTTGTGTTTTCTACAGAGTCAGCTGCAATAATCCCAGGCCCGCCTGCATTCGTTATGATTGCAATCTTATTTCCTTTTGGCAGAGGCTGCTCAGCAAAGAGGATTGCATAGTCAAAAAGCTCTTCTATGGACATCGCCCTTATAATGCCTGTTTGAAGAAATGCTGCATGAAATGCCTTGTCAGAGCCTGCAAGCGTGCCTGTGTGAGAAGACGCCGCCTTTGCGCCAGCGCCTGTGCCGCCGGCCTTGATGAGTATAACAGGCTTTTTCTTTACGGTGTTTTTCGCAATACCCATGAATGCCCTGCCGTTTTCAATGCCTTCAAGATAGCCGAGGATAACGGATGTTTCATCGTCGTCTGCAAGATATTCGAGCAAATCAATTTCGGACAAATCCGCCTTGTTGCCGAGGCTTACAAATTTTGAAAACCCGACATTCGCTCCGATTGACCAATCCAATATCGCGGTGCATAATGCGCCTGACTGGGAGAAGAAGGCAATCTTTCCCTTCGGTGGCATCCCCTTTGAAAATGATGCATTTAAATTTGAGTTTGTATCAATTAGACCGAGGCAGTTTGGGCCGAGAAGCCTTATGCCAAGTTTTTTTGCCTTTGATGCTATCTCTCTTTCCAGCCTTGCGCCTTCTGCGCCAGTCTCTTTAAATCCTGCGGATATGATAATCGCGGCGTTTATGTCTTTTTTGGCGCAATCATCAAGAACAGAAGATATAAGTTTTGGAGGGATTACGATTATAGCGAGGTCTATGGCAGAATCTATATTTTCAAGAGATGAAAATGTTTTTAGACCAAGGATTTCGGAAGATTTAGGATTTACAGGGAATATTTTGCCCGGGAAGTTGCAAGTGATGAGATTCGAAAGGATGCTGTGCCCAGTCTTTCCCTCTTCGCGAGAGGCGCCGATGAGCGTAACAGATTTTGGCTTGAAGAAGTTGTCCAGCACACAGCCTCCCAAGAGAACAGGTTTAGGTCAAGGTTGAACAGATTATATACAGGAATATCAGCTTTGGCAATCAACAAAACAAACCAACAATTAGCCAAAAACCTGAAAATAAGACAACCCCCAGAAAGGCTGTAAGGTGCATAATTTTTATTGTATCTTTTGCCGATTTACTCGTAAACTTATTATCTTTGTCTCCGATGAGTGGCCTGTTATGAGGCTCGCCGAAATAGTAATTAACCCCGCCTAATTGCAAACCCAACGCACCTGCAACTGCCGCCTCTGGCCAACCTGCGTTCAGACTTGGGTGATTTCGCGCATCTCTCAGGATTATTTTTAAAGAA
>CAZVZI010000115.1:0-6055 GCA_964631455.1 uncultured Thermodesulfobacteriota bacterium
CAGATGGAGAAAATCTTCTAACAGGTGGTGGAAATAATATCATCAAGGTCTGGGATGTAGCAACGGGAAAAACAAAAAGAAATCTGGAAGGACACGAAGGCAATTGGTTTCTTGGAACGGCAGCCATTTTTTCCATTGATGTATCTTCTGACGGTAAAAAAGCTATCACAGGAGGCGGGGATGGTACAGCAAGATTATGGGACATTGAATCGGGCGCATTGATGAAGACTTTCAAGGCGAGCGAAGGTTCTCTTGGCAATGCGGGAGTTTATGCAGATCTATCGTCAGATGGCAAATATACTCTGTCTGGCGGTGGAGATGGCACTCTCAGATTATGGGACAATGATACAGGGGTTGAGTTACTAAAGATACAAGCCCATTACAGCGTAGATTCCGCCGTACTCTACAAGGATGGCACATATGCTTTTTCAGGAGGAGTCGGCAACGAGGGGATTTTTGTTAGTCAGGAGCTGCAGTTTTGGAATCTGAAGACAGGAAACATGATTTGGAAGATAAAGAAACCTCACGGTACATGTGCTGTCAACAGCCTGTCGGTATCTGAAGACAGGAAATACCTGCTGTCCGGTGGATGTGAATTTATAAATCTCTGGGATGTCGGGTCAGGGAAGTTACTCAAATCTTACAAAGGCTCTAACTTTATGGGGATAAGTGGGTTTGGCAGGGGAGATGCTGCGGTCTTTCATCCAAACGGCAAGTGGATTGTTACAAAAGGAATAGATGCCTCTGTGAGAATCAAAGATATGGATACCGATGAGGAAGTCGCCTTACTGGTAGGGTTCCGCAATGGCGAATGGCTCGTCATTACCTCAGAAGGTTACTACAACGCCTCAGAAAAGGGTGCTCAGTATCTCAGCGTAAAAGTAGGAGAGAAGAGTTATAGTGTTGACAGTTTCTACGATGTCTTCTACCGTCCCGATATAGTTACGGCAAAACTCAGGGGAGAAGACATAAAAGACTTAATAACCATCACAATGAAAGACGCGATAAAAAGCCCGCCGCCTGTTGTAGAGATAAGCCCGATCGTGGCATCTCCAACATCATCAAAAGTAAAAATCTGCTATCAGGCAAAAAGCACAGGAGGAGGAATTGGAGAGATTAGGCTTTTCCATAACGGAAAACTCATAGAATCTGACGGCTTTTACAAGGAAGCGGCAAAGGCAGCAACAGAAAAGACCCAACTTGCAAAACTTGACAGCAAGACAATCTATGAAGACATGAGAAGCGTAAAGATAAAGGAAAAGACAGAAATCAGCCCTGTAACAACCAAGACAAAAGGAGAAGCCTTTAATGACTGCAAAGAGATAGAGGCCATATCAGGCGAAAATGAAATCAGCATAACAGCATTCAACAAAGACAACACAGTCCAGAGCCACATGCAGACAGCCAAATTCAACTCAACAGTAAAACCCGAAGAACCCCATCTCTATATTCTTTCAATAGGCATAGACCAATACAAAGACAATACAATAAACCTCAAATACGCTGTAAAGGACTCAAAAGACATAAAAGAGAAGATACTCAAGCAGGCAGAGACCCTATACAAACCCCAGAACATCCATAATATAACGATTAAAGACAGTGAAGCCACAAAGGATAATATTCTTGTGAGGATTGGAGAACTTTCAAAACAGATTAAGCCGACAGACAGTTTTATACTCTTTGTTGCAGGTCACGGAGTGCTTTTACAAAACCAGTATTATATGCTAACCCATGATTTTGACGGAAATGTAAGCGATACCAGCCTGATAAGCTCAAATGAAATTGTTGAGATGTCAAAGAAGATAAAATCCCTATCACAACTATTTATCTTTGACACATGCCACGCGGGAGGGGTTGACTACATAGTAAGCGGATTATACGATGCCAGAATGTCGGTGCTTGCAAAGAAGATGGGACTTCATATATACGCATCGGCAAGCGACAAGCAGTCAGCGCTGGACGGTTATCAGGGGAACGGGCTCTTCACCTATACCCTTCTTGACGGATTGAACAATAATAAAAATGCAGATAAGAACAAAGACAACAAAATCAGCCTTACAGAACTTGGAGATTACTCAAAGACAACGACAACAGATATATCAAAGAAGATTGGACATACCCAAACGCCGTTTATTATAAATTTCGGAAAGGATAATGCGGTGTATGGGTTGAGGTAAGATTATTGTGCTGTCCCCTCACCCTAACCCTCTCCCCTGTCTGCGTGCAACGCACAGGCAGGCGCAAGGGGAGAGGGGATGTTTTTTTGGAGAATTTTATGCGAAACATTTCAATAGAAATCCTAAAAAACAAACCTGTTGCAGAGCAGGATGTGGAGATTGTTGAAAGAAAGGGTGTTGGCCATCCTGATTATATCTGCGATGCAGTAATGGAGAGTATCTCTGTTGCACTCTGTCAGGAATATCTTAAAAGGTTCGGCGATATACTTCATCACAATATTGACAAGGGGCTTCTTGTTGCAGGACAGGTTGAAAGGAAATTCGGCAGCGGCAGGGTGATAAAACCGATGGAACTCATAATCGGCGACAGAGCTACATTCAAGGTCGGCAATAAGCAGGTTGATGTGGAAGGCATAGCCATTGAAACCGCAAAAAAGTGGTTTCAAAACAATTTGAGATTAGTTGATGCAGAAAGAGATGTGAATTATCGGATAGTGCTGGCGCAGGGTTCTGAGGAGCTTACTGACATATTTAAACGAAAGGGAAGGCTCAAAGGCGCCAACGATACCTCTGCGGCTGTGGGATATGCGCCGTTTACTTCAACGGAAACGGCCGTTTATGAGGCCGAAAGATTTTTAAATTCAGAAAGGATTAAAGATATCCTTCCTGAGACAGGCGAGGATGTGAAGGTTATGGGGCTTCGCAGAAATAAGACGTTGGATTTAACCGTCGCCATGCCTTTGATTTCAAAATATGTGAAAGATGTAAAGGATTATTTTTTAAGAAAAGGACGGATAAAGGGTATAATAAAAAACCATGTGCATGATAAATTCGGCTCCGTGTTTGATGAAATCAATATTCATTACAACACCCTTGATAAAAATACACAGGGGCTCGGCGGCATTTATTTATCGTTGCTCGGCACATCCGCCGAAGACGCAGATTCAGGACAGGTTGGCAGAGGCAATAGGGTGAACGGAGTCATATCGCTTAACAGACCGATGGGCACGGAGGCTGCCGCAGGCAAAAATCCTGTAAGTCATGTCGGAAAGATTTACAATATCCTTGCGCACAAGCTGGCAAAGGATATATATGATAATATTGAAGGTGTAAAAGAGGTTTATGTATGGCTTTTGAGCGAAATAGGCATGAGGATTGACAAGCCGCACCTTGCGTCGGCGCAGGTTGTTTTGAAGAAAGGTATTGATAAAAAGTTGGTCGCTAAAAAGACAGAATGTATAATAGACGATGGGCTTTCAAATATCGGCAAGTTTTGTATGGAACTGGCTGAGGGAAAATATCAGGTGTGTTAAAAAAAGGAAACGGGGAGGATTTTATGATTGCCACAAAAAAGTCAAGACAGGAAAAACTGAAAAAGATGCTTTTGGATAAAAAGCGCAAGATGTGGAATGAATTGAGGGATGAAATTTTTAATAAGCTGGGCAAGGAATATAATAAACAATTTGATACGCCGCAGGATTTGGAGGAGCAGTCTCTTATTGATCTGATAGAGGACACAGGCCTTGCCGTTGCTGATATGCGGCGTGAAGAGCTTACAAAAATGGACGAGGCAATAACAAAGCTTGAAAACGGAACTTATGGCGTGTGTGAAGACTGCAAATCTGAGATAGATGAGGAGAGGTTAAAGGCCGTCCCTTTGACGCCCTTCTGTGTAAAATGCCAGTCAAAGAAAGAAGGAAAGAAACCGACATTATGAAAAAGTGTCAGCTCTGCCGGTTGGAATCTTCCGGAATTCCTGCTCATGGGTATTTATTCTTCCAGTAAGCGCCAGCCTTCTTCATTAATATCATTTCTTCTCATATGAACAGTTGGTTTAGAAGGCGCAGCGGGGGCAGTGAAATACTTCTTATCTTCGCAGAGAGCCACCAGTTCATCGGCAAAACGGGGCTCTTGCGCATCACTTTCATTATAAAAGACAACACGTACAACCTCTTCTAAAGAGGTTATTCCTTGTGCTGCTTTATAAAAACCATCTTCCCGCATTGATATAAGATTTGCGCTGTTTCTCGCAACCGGCCTTATCTGGCCCGATGGCTTGCGGGCAAGTATCGCATCGCGGATTGCATCATTAACAATGAGCAGTTCGTGAATGCCGGTACGGCCTTTATATCCTGTATTATTGCACGTAGAGCATCCGCCTGCTTTATAAAATGTGTATTTTTTAAAATTGACTGGATGTATGCTGTAAGAAGACAGAATATCCTCGCCGGGTTCATAGGGAACCTTACAAACCGGACAAAGTATTCTTATAAGACGCTGGGCAATAACAGATACTACAGTGGAAGATATAAGGAAGGTGTCTATGCCCATATCCATAAGTCTTAAAAGCGCCCCTGTTGTATCATCCGTGTGAAATGTGGAAAAGACTTTATGTCCTGTCAGCGCCGCCTGTATGGCAGCCTCGACACCAATCTTATCCCTTATCTCGCCTATCATTAAGACATCCGGATCCTGACGCATCATTGATTTCAAAAAGTCAATATGGGTCAGGCCTAATTTGGAGTCAAGTTTTCCTTGAACAACGCCTTCGATGGTATACTCAACAGGGTCCTCTACCGTAATTATCTTTTTATCCATCTTATTCAGATAACATAATGAGGCGTAGAGGGTTGTGGTCTTTCCGCTGCCTGTCGGCCCTGTTACCAGAACAATACCCGAAGGAGATTCCAATATCTTCTTGACTTTTTTTATATTCAAGGGTGAAAAACCAAGCACGTCAAGATCAACAAGCGCGCTTTTACGAAAGAGCAATCGGATTACCACATTTTCACCCCAGATGCACGCATAAGTTGAAACCCTTAAATCAACCTCCTTCCCCATCACACGCGCCTCTATCCTGCCATCCTGATGTCTTCTCCTTTCTGAAATATCCAAACTGGCCAGCACCTTTACACGACTTATCAAGGAAGGAGCCATACTGATGGGAAGATCGGTTTTATGAATGAGTATCCCGTCTATGCGGTAGCGGACGCGAAGCACCTTCTCCAGCGGCTCAATATGCACATCGCTGGCGCCCTCCATTATGGCGCGGGAGATGATAAAATTGAGCACCTCTATATATATTATCACCGGAAGCGGCGCTATGAGCATCGCCTATGATAAGAGCTTTTATATCATCCGCTGCTTCAACAGAGCCGGAAGGGCTTTCGGGGCCGAATTCAAGCTTGCGATAATAAAGGGTAACGGCATTTTTTATGTCCGTCGAGGTTGCCACGGCAGGTTCTATCTTGCGTCTAAAAAAGTTCGCAAGGGCATGAATAGTGTGGGCATCCAATGGGTCTGCCATAATAACCGTGATGGCATCTCCATCTTGAAAGGCAGGTATCGCTTCATTTTTCAGCAGAAATGCCGCATTTAAACCTTTAAACAGTTTCTTATCGAGCAAGTTGATATCAGGGATGATCTTGGGTATCCCAAGCTGGATGCTCAGGGTATTTACGAGATGTGCTTCTGTTATAAAGCCTTTTTCTACAAGCACCAGGCCTATTTTTTTCTTTTCAACTTTTTGGATCTCAAGCGCCTCCTGCATTTTATCCGCTGTAATAAGGCCCATATTCACGAGAAGCTCTCCAAAATAGATACGATTCTGGTTTTTTCTCAGAAATTTTTTAAAATCTTCCCTTGAAATAAATTTCAACTTAACGCACAGCTCTCCAATAGGCGCATATTCTTTGGTCTTCTTTTGCGCATTGAGCGCTTCCTCAAGCTGCGCCTTTGAAATATAACCTTCTTGAACTAAGAGGTCGCCTATCTTCAGTTTCTTTTGCTTTTCTTCTTCCATACAAGAGGTTTTTCTATCAATGTCTCAAGAAATGGTTCGTTTCGGGGATAAATCCTGCATATTCATGGCAAAGCTG